>JBPYDW010000001.1:0-6898 GCA_051986335.1 Vulcanimicrobiaceae bacterium
GATGGGCGCGATCGAGCATCGCGTACGTCTTGCCGGCGCCGGCTGCAGCGCCCAGGTAAACGGTGAGCTTGCCGTAACCGCGCCGCATTCGGTCCGCGGACGTACGAACCAGCGCGTGTCCCAGCGCACCGCCGCCGAGATACGTTTGACCGGCATCGACGATGAAGAGGTTGAGCGAAATGGCGCGGCGGGTCAGGAATCGCGACACCGACCCGTTGGGTACGATGGTGAGGGCACCCGGCAGCGTGCTCGGCATCACGTGCTCGGCATCGAACGTTCCGGGAAGAATTTCGGCGCCCAGTTCGGAGGCGAGCGACGTCAACGTACCGCGGTCGACGCCTGTGGCAACGGCAATCGCCAGGGCAAAATCGAGCGCGGTAACGACGGAGGCGGCCCGGCGGAGAAAGGCCTCGAGCGGAACGTCCGGCAGTACGAGCGCGACCGCGACCGAGGAGCGTTCCGCGCGCGCTCCCGGAACGGTGAGGCCGTCGACCGTTCGCAGCAGTAGCTCGCGCAGCGCGTAGAGTGAGATATCGGAGAACGGGCCGGCCAGGGCGCGGTCGACATCGTCTTCGCTAACGATCTTTCCCGAGCGCAGTCGCTGCTGTACGACCTGGGGCGATATGTCGAGCGCAACGACTTCGTCGGCGCGCTGGAGGAACGAGAGCGGAACGATCTCGCGAACGGGTCGACCGAGCGCGCGTTCGGCTGTAGCGGCCACGGTTTCCACGTGGGCGACGTTCAGTGCGCCGATGACGCCGATTCCGGCATCGCGCAAGGTAAGCGCATCCTGCCAGCGTTTCTCGTTGCGCGACCCGGGTAGATTGGTGTGGGCCAGCTCGTCGAGGATGACGACGTCGGGGCGAAGTCGCAGCGCGGCGTCGAGATCGAACTCTTCAAACGTTGAATCGGCGAGGGTCGTCTTACGCGGCGGCAGGATCGGCAGTCCGACCGCGAGGCTTTGGAGGTCCGCGCGGTTCTTCGTCTCGAGCCAGCCGATGACGACGTTGACTCCGGCTGCGCGCAGTCGCTGTGCATCGGTGATGAGGCGGCGCGTCTTGCCGGCGCCCGGTGCAGCGGCGAGGTAGACGATCAAACGGGCACGCTGCGCGTACTCGCGCAGTAGCGCTTCAGGCGATGGCCTTAGGTCGTCCATATTCGCGCGACCCGTTCCGCGCTACGACCGAGGCTCCCCGCCATCGCGGGCAGAAGCGGCTGAGCTACCCGTGCGTACTCTTGCGCGTCCCCGCTTGCTCGGCTTCCTCTGTTTTGCGTTGATCGCGGTGATCTTCGTCGTTGACGCCCTGACGCCGCAACTGCTCGTCGTCGCGATCCTCTTCAACGCAGCCATCGCGCTGTCGGCGAACGCCCTTCGCCGCAGCCTGACGATATGGCTGATCGTCCTGTCGGAGATTGCCAACGTCGTCGCCGCCTACGTCAACGGCGTCCACGACGGATATTCATGGAGTCCGGTGGCGCTGATCGACCGCGCGCTGTTGGCGGCGTCGTTCCTATTGGTTGGCTTCATGACGCTACGCTCGCAGGAACTTTCGGCGCTGGCAGCAATCGGCGGCGAGCGCGAGCAGCGCTCGGAGCGCGAACGGCGTTTGCGCGAGGCGATTCAGCGGGTGCGCGAGAGCCTGTCGCCCGAGCTGGTGCGCCGCGCGGTATTGCGCGAAGCCGTCGGACTGATTCCCGCCCGCCTCGGTTTGATGGCCAACCTGCGAACTCCGGAGCACGCCTGGCAACTGACGAGCGGCTCGGACGAGATCGCCGAGGTTCCCTGGCCGCTTCCGCTATCACCGGCAGCTGTTGATTCGCGTCAGCTGCAACGAGAATCGCGCGCCAGTAAGTTGGATAAGGCGGATCCGATCGACGGTCTGTTACTGGAGCGCATGAACGCTGCCGGGGGTGCCTACGCCCACCTGTCGGATCCCGGCGGCGACGCGGTGCTGGTGCTGGCGACCGACGGCGAGATTTCCGATGACGACGTGCGCGCTTTGGGGGCCTTCGTCGACGCGTCGGCTCTAGCGCTGGAGCAGGCGCGCTTGGTCGAGCGGCTCGACGAGCGCACCGCTGCGGTCGCGGCCCAGAAAGATCAGCTGGCGCAAAGCAACGAGGTGATACGCGACATCGTTTACGCGCTGGCCCACGACCTGCGCACGCCGGTGCGCGCGGCCAGCGTCACGTTGCAGCAAGCATTGGATGGCGCTTACGGTCCGCTGCCCGAAACGTATAAGGAGATCGCGCGAGCGACGCTGGCCTCCAACGACGACGCGGCGCGCTTGATCGACACGCTGCTGCTCGTCGCTCGTTACGAATCGGGCGACTTTTCGACGGTGCGCGAGCCGCTGGACTTGCGCGACGTCGTTACCCGATCGACGGCCGAAGTCGCGCCGCTGGCGGAAGTGCGCGGTGTGAAGCTTAATGTCGTGCAGCAAGAAAGCGCTTACGTAGAGGGAGACGCAATGGAACTGCGGCGCGCGCTCACCAATTTGCTGGCAAATGCGGTCGCGGCGACGCCGGCCGGCCGTGAGGTTGAGGTCCGGCTCTCGTCGTCGGGGGGAAGGGCGCAGGTCGTCGTTGACGACGAAGGCTACGGCATTCCGCCGGCGCGCCGCGCGCATCTCTTCGAACGCTTTAGCGGTGACGGGCGCGCGCCGGGAAGTGGGACCGGATTGGGTCTGTACATCGTGCGCCGCATCGTCGAGCACCACGGCGGCGAAGTGCGTTACGCGCCTCGCGATACCGGAAGCACGTTTACCATCGACCTTCCATTGCGCACCGGAGCCGCAGCATGAGCGAAACGCGCGTCGTCATCGTCGAGGATCATCCGCTGACGCGAGCCGGATTGCGCACCACGCTGGAGCGCGAGTTCGATGTGGTCGGAGAAGCGGCCGATGGCCCCGGCGGCCTGCAAGCGGTGGAGCAACTTCGTCCCGATGTGGCGCTGGTCGACATTGGATTGCCGGGTATGGATGGCATAGCGCTAACCGAGGCCATACGCGAGCGGGTCCCCGCAACCCGCGTGGTCATCGTGACCATGCTCGACGACGATCGTGAAGTCTTGGCCGCGCTCGCCGCCGGGGCGGAAGCGTATTGTTTGAAGAGTAGTCCGGCAGATCGCATCATCGACGGCGTGCGCGTGGCGGCCGAAGGCGGCGCGTACTTCGACCCGGCGATCGCCCACGTCGTGCTCTCCCGCTTTTCGCCGCATGGCGCACGCGAATCGGCCTCGCCGCTGACGGAGCGGGAGACCGAGGTGCTGCGTCTGGTTGCCGCGGGTGTTGGAAACGTCGAAATTGCCGAACGATTGTATATGGGGTTGGGAACGGTCAAAGGTCATATTCGCGACATCTTGGAGAAACTCGCGGCTGCCGACCGAACACAGGCGGCCGTCGTGGCGCTGCGGCGCGGCTATATCTGAGTTTTTCCATCCCGTAAGGGGGAGTCGGCTTTGCTGCTGAATATAGCAGGCGATCGCTCGAGGGAGGGACGTTTGGACAGGCGCTTTCTCTATAAGGTAGGCTCCGTGGCAGATCCCGGCGGCAGCGGCGCGCCGCTGGAAGAGATGCTTGACGAGCTCGCCGGCCATGGCTGGCGCGCGATTCACTTCCAGGCCAATCCAAGCGGCTCGTGGATCGTCGTCTTCGAGATGCCGGCCGTTGCACCGACTCACGCCGGAGCGCTTTAGCACCTAGCGAGTTGCCTCCCGCGGCTACGCGTGGGCGAACAGGTTTCTTATCTGCTCGGCTGCTCCGGCTTTTACGATGGTTATGATGCCGTCGCCCGGACTGAGCGTCGTGTCGCCATCGGGGATGGTGATCTCCTCGTTGCCGCGATCGATGGCGACGACAACGCTATTGCGCGGAAAGGCGATGTCGGCCATCCGCCGGCCGGCCAGCGGCGAGCCCTCCGGCACGCCGATCTTCACCAACTGCAATTGGCCCTTTCCAAACAGGTGCATCGTCTCCAAGGCCGCGTTATAGCTGGCGGCGTTGACTTGCTCGTTTAGCACGTCCAGGATGATCTCGGTCGAGGAGATGACGGTTACCGGGTCGTTCCCGTCCAGCGATCCAAAGATCAACTTGTTGCGCGGATTGTTGACCCGCGCGATACACTTTGCTTTCGTCTTCTTTTTTGCAATGAGTACCACGACCAGGTTGTCCTCGTCGTCGCCGGTGTCGGCAACCACGACGTCGGCGCGCCCGATCCCGGCCTGTTCGAGTACGAGCGGATCGCAGCCGTCACCGACGACGGTGACTTGCCGATCGATCAAGTTGTCGAGCATCTTGGCTTTTTTCTCGGTCTTCTCGACGACCACGACTTCGTGACCCTGATCGAGTAGCGCGCGCGTCAGATACGAGCCTACTTTTCCGCCGCCGACGATGAGGATGAACATTTAGCGGGTCACTCCTACGCGCTCATCTGCGGTACCGGCCGCGCGTTGGAAAACATCTGGGCGAAGCTGCTAATCGCGTCCGGCGAAACGATGGCGTTGATCTCATCGCCTTCTTTGAGGACGAAGTCATTGGTAGCAACGAGTACCGATTCATCGCGGCGAACCGCGGCCACTCGCACCATGCCCGGACGCTCGATATCCGCGATGCGCTTGCCGGCATCGGCGGCGCCGATGGTCGCGCAAAGCGAAGTGAGCTTACCGAAATCGAAGGGCTGGCCGCCGGGCGCCCACGGCATCGCCAATAACGTATCGCGCATTATCTTGGCGATCATCGTCGTTGGAACGACCGTCTGGACGCCAAGTTCGTGGTACATCGTTCCGCGCGGCGGATCGTAGATGCGGGCCACGACGTTCTTGAGTTTGAACATGCGCTGCGCGATCAGCGCCGCCATGATGTTGCGATTGTCGCCGTCGGTTACCGAAACGAAACCGTCGGCGCTAGCAGCGCCTGCGCGCTTGAGCAGATCGTAATCGATGCCCGTCCCGACGACGACGTGACCTTTGAACTTTTGTCCCAGCCGTTTGAAGGCAGCCGGATTCTCGTCTACGACGATGACTTCGTGGCCGTCGGCATCGAGGAGTTTTGCGAGAGACGAGCCGACCCGGCCGCAGCCGACGATGAGATAGCGCATGAACGGCTATCAGGGTTCGAATGCGCGCAACCCATTCCCCTTGCGACCAAGGATGGGAGCATGTCGCCGCGCACAGGATCGCCTCCACGGATGGAGGCATTCAGCCGCGCACAGGATGTGCAAGAGCGGCTGCGTGCATTGGCGGCGACCGCGACCAGCGGCCACCAGGGATGGGAGCGCTTCGCCGCGCACAGGACCCGTATATGGGGGAAGATAACCAAGGGAAGCTTTCCTCGGGGCGTGGCTCAGCTTGGTAGAGCGCTTCGTTCGGGACGAAGAGGTCGCACGTTCAAATCGTGTCGCCCCGATAGTATCGGCAGAGTCCCCCGCGCCACTAGGGCGGGGGACCGGCTTTTCTCGCAGGTCTCGTGTTTTCTCGATTTGATGCCGCCTCTCGGCGCGTGCTGCGCACCGCCGAGCAAGAGTGTCGAAACCACAACCACTACTACGTCGGTGCAGAGCACTTGCTCGAGGCGCTCTTACAGGAACACGACCCGGCCATCATCGCCGCGCTCGACGAGCAACGCGCCGACGTGCGCGAAGTACACGCTGAGGTACGGCGGGCGCTGGGTACCGGAGAGGATCGCGTTTGGGAGGGCATTTTGGTGACGCCGCGAGTGCGTAAAATCGTCGCGTTGGCTGAGGAGCGGGCCGGCGATCGCGAGCTGACGCCTTTCGACCTTTTTGAAGCGCTGCGTCGCGAAGGCGGGAGCTTGGCGGCCGACATCCTGCGGCGCTCGGCTGCGCGCCCGGCGGCGATGCCGGAGTAGTTAGGGCGACGCCGGAGCAGTTAATCGGTTTGGAGCATTTACAGCAACTCGTCGTCCAACTGATCGATCAGTATGGTTATGCGGGTTTATTTTTCGGGCTGGCACTGGGGAACATCGGTTTTCCGATCGGATCGGAGGTCGTTTTGCCCTTAGCCGGCGCGCTCTCCGCCACCGGACACTTGCCCAATATTTGGGCGACCATCGGTGCTGCGTTGGGTGGTGAGCTTTTGGGCCAGTCGACCGGTTATGCGGTGGGCCGCTACGGCGGCCGTCCCTTCGTGGCGCGCTACGGAAAATACGTGCGTTTTCACGAGAACGAGCTCGCCCACTTCGACAAGTTCTTCGTGCGCTACGGGACGTTTGCAATCTTTATTTGCCGTTTCGTTCCGGTGCTGCGTGGCGTCGTGGGCGTGCCCGCCGGCATCACCCGCATGAATATCTTCAAATTTCTCGGCTGGACGGCCGCCGGTTCGGCGATCTTCTGCGGAGTGCTAATTTGGGTGGGCCACGTGCTGGGCAGGCACGTCGATAAGATCGTCCCGCTGATCCGTGAGGGCGGGACGGCGCTGCTGGTCGCGGTGGCGATCGGTGCCGTTGCGATCGGTGTTTTCTTGTACGTGCGCTCGCGGAGCCGCAAGCCGGCGGGTTAGCGATGTCGACCGCGCAGGAGAGCGAGCTGCGCCGGACGCTCGCGCAGATTCCCGACGCTCCAGGCGTCTACCAGATGATCGGCGCCGACGGCGAGGTGCTCTACATCGGCAAAGCGCTTTCGTTGCGCAGCCGGGTCCGTTCGTACTTTCAAGACGGCAGCGTGCTTCATCCGCGGACGGCGGCGATGGTCGAGCATGTGGTAGACATACGCACGATCGTGGTCACCAACGAGGTTGAAGCCCTCATCTTGGAGGCTAACCTCATCAAGCGCTACCAGCCTCCGTATAACGTCCGGCTGCGCGACGACAAGCGATTTCCATATCTCAAAGTGACGAACGAGCCGTTTCCGCGCGTCGTCTTCACCCGCTTCGTCAAGGACGACG
>JBPYDW010000002.1:0-5899 GCA_051986335.1 Vulcanimicrobiaceae bacterium
CTTCTGGCCGCGATCTCACTGGCTCCGCTGCGGGCGGGCACGCTTCCGCCGGCGGCAATTACGCTCGGCGATGAAGTCTTTCTCGATTCGGCCTGGCACGATCTGCACGGACGGTGCGTCGGCATCATCACCAATCAGACCGGCGTCACCTCGCGGCTGGTCAATATCGTCGACGCCGTTCGCGCAAATCCGCACATCTGCGTGAAAGCGATCTACTCGCCCGAGCACGGATTGCGCGGCGATCGTCCGGCGGGAGCGTACGTCGCCTCGTATACCGATCCGCGCAGCGGCCTTCCGGTCTACAGTCTCTACGGTCCTGGGAAGCACCCGACCGCGGCAATGCTCGCCGGCGTCGACGTGCTGCTGTTCGACATCCAGGACGTCGGCGCACGGCCCTACACCTACGTGTCGACGATGGCCTTCGCGATGCAAGCGGCGGCGCAGTATCACAAAGAGATCTGGGTGCTCGACCGGCCAAACCCGGTCGGCGGCGAACTGGTCGAGGGCCCCGTCCTCGACCCAAGATTCTCGTCGTTCATCGGCCTTTATCCGATCGCGATGCGCCACGGCATGACCGTCGGCGAACTGGCACAGATGTTCAACGACGCGTTCGGCATTCACGCGCGGCTGCGGGTCATCGCCATGCGCGGCTGGCGGCGTTCGATGATCTGGCCCGATACCGGATTGCAGTGGGTGCAAACCTCGCCGAACATTCCGGAGTGGTCGACGACCTTTGTCTATTTGTGCACCGGCTTGATCGATAGTACCGGCGTTAACAACGGCATCGGTACGACCAAACCATTCAAGTACGCGGGAGCGCAGGGGCTCGATGGCTATGCGCTGGCGCAACGCCTCAACGCGCGCGATTTCCCCGGCGTCTATTTTCGACCGGCGGCTTGGTCCCCGACGACCGGAATGTGGGCCGGTAAAGACCTCACCGGCGTTGAGATCGTTGCCTATGACCCGCACACCTTCGAGCCGGTGCACGCCGCGGTCGAACTCTTGGCGGCCGTTCGCAGGCTCTCGCCCGGAACGGTGACCTTCGCAAACGCACGCGCCGTCGATATCGACTGGGGCACCGATTCGTTGCGCACCGGGCTGCTGGCCGGAGACGATCCGCAGGAGATCGTAGCTCGCTGGCAACCGCGCCTTGCCGCCTTCAAAACCTTGCGCGAGAAGTACCTGCTATACCAATAGTGAAGACCGTGGGCGTGCTACAGGATCGCTTGATCGATGCGCTCGGCCGCGACGCCGTCAAGACCGAGGCGGAAGACCTCTCCGTTTACGCCTTTGACGCTTACTCGCAATCGCAGACGCCGGCCGCCGTCGTCCTGCCGGCGAGCACCCGCGACGTCGGCATGGTCGTGCGCATCGCGCGCGATTGCGGCGAGCCGATCGTGGCGCGCGGCTCCGGCACCGGTTTGTGCGGGGGCGCCGTGCCGGCCGACGGAGGCGTCGTCATCTCCTTTGCCCGCATGAACCGCCTGCTCGAGCTCGACGCGCGCAACCGCCGCGCGCACGTTCAACCGGGACTGATCAACCTCGATCTGTCGAAAGAGGTCGCACCGCAGGGACTGTTCTACGCACCGGATCCGTCATCGCAAAAGGTATGCTCGATCGGCGGCAACATCGGCACCAACGCCGGCGGCCCCCACTGCTTGTCGTACGGCACGACCGTCAATCATGTGCTCAGCCTCGAAGTAGTCGACGAGAACGGCGACGCGTACGAGACCAACGTCGACGACGCCGGCTACGACCTCACCGGCGTGCTCGTCGGCAGCGAAGGAACGCTTGGAATCGTCACGTCGGCCTGGGTGCGCTTGATGCGACAGCCCGAGGCGGTGCGCGTGTGGGTCGCCGCCTTTCCGACGGTCGATGCCGCGTCCGAAGCGGTGTCGTCGATCATCGCCGCCGGCATCCTGCCGACTGCTCTGGAGATGATGGATGCGTTCACCATAAAGCTCGTCGAGCAAGCGTATCACTCCGGCTATCCAACCGACGCCGGCGCCGTGTTGCTCATCGAGAACGCCGGCTTCGAAGACGACATGGACTCGTGCGAAGAGGCGATCGAGGCGATCTGCAAGCGAAGCGGCTCGCTGTCGTGGCGCAGCGCGCGCACCGCTGCCGAGCGCGAGCTGCTGTGGGCCGCGCGCAAGGGCGCGTTCGGCGCGACCGGACAAGTTGCGCCCAACTGCTACCTGCAAGACGTCGTCGTGCCGCGCACGCGCCTTCCCAAAATGCTACGCCTGGTCGAGGATGCCGCTAAAGCTGCTGATTTACCGATCGGCAACGTCTTCCACGCCGGCGACGGCAATTTGCATCCGCTGCTCATGTACGATCGTCGCAACCGGCGCCAGGTCGAGGCGGTGATCGAGGCGGGCAACACGATTCTGTCGTCGGCGGTTGACCTCGGCGGCACCATTTCCGGCGAGCACGGCATCGGCTACGAGAAGCGCGACACGCTGACGCGGGTGTTCTCAGCCGACGATCTAGCGACCATGCTGCGCGTTCGAGACGCGCTCGACCCGAAGCGGCACTTCAATCCCGACAAGATTTTTCCGGCGAGCGCAGGATGTCCGGAAGTTCGCTGATCTCCGATCTGCCGCGCCAGCGCGTGGCGCCCAAGCGCGTCGAAGAGCTCGCGCAGTTGGTCGGGGAGTGCAATCGCGCCGGACGCCGCATCGCTGTCGAAGGCGGTGGCACCCTCGCCGGAATGGGAACGCCGATCGCGGCCGCCGATCTGGCCATCTCGACGCGCGGACTGCACCGCGTCTTGTCATTCGAACACGCCGACCTGACGGTGGCAGTGCAAGCCGGCATAACCCTGGGAAATCTCGGCGACGCGCTCGCCGCGCACGGACAGTTCGTTCCGCTCGACGCGCCGCATCGGCGTTCGGCAACCGTCGGCGGGACGCTCGCCGCCGGATGGCTGGGGCCTCGGCGACATATCTACGGACGCGCTCGCGATTACGTCATCGGCACGCAAATCGTGCTCGCCGACGGAACGATCGCCAATGCCGGTGGCATGGTGGTCAAGAACGTCACCGGTTACGACATGAGCCGGCTCTACGTCGGTTCTTTCGGCACGCTCGGCGTACTGACGCGCGTGAACCTCAAGACGTTGCCACAGCCGGCAGGGTCGCGCGTTCTTCTCGCTTCGCTGGTGGAGGGGTCGCGTACGCGTGCGATCGCTCAACTCCAAACGATCGCTCCGATGCCTTCGGCGGCGTTCTGGGTCGAAGGTTTTCGCCGCTCGATCGACGGCGAAGACCGTGACGAGGGACGATTGATCGTGTTGCTCGAGGGGTCGCCGCATCTCTTGGACCGCGCGACCCGCGACCTGCGCTCCGCGCTGGGAAAGGCGGGCGTTCCCGAGACCACCATCGTCGATGCCGGCGCGCGCGAGTCGTTCGAACGCGTCGTCGACGCCTACGTCGCCACCATCGGCGAGCGGTCGGTGACCTATCGCGCTGGCGGCTTTCCCGGCGATGCCGAAAACCGCGCTTTGGCGTTGCGAGATCTGACGCGGCGTTTCGAATACAGCGTGGACACGATCGTCGACGTCATGAACGGCGACGTCGTCGTGCGTGCCGGCGACCGCGACGCTCGCGGGTTTGCTTCCCGGTTGGAGATCTTCGACGACGAGGTGCATGACTTGGAACCGCGGGCGCAGATCGTGGCCTGTGCCAGCCCGGTACGTTCCGCGCTGAACGCGTGGGGTGCGCTGCCGGCAAACATCGACAAGATGCGGGCGATCAAGCAGCGCTTCGATCCGCACAATACACTGAATCCCGGACGTTTCGTGGGCGGAATCTAGCGCCCGGTGCAACGGCTGAGCGACGAGATCGGATGGGCGATGCGCCACGTCCTCGCCTCGCCCGCGCGGCTACGATTCTTGGCGGGCGGAGGGGCTGCGGGCACCTTCGCATTGGCGCGCTTTCTGCGCCGGGTCGTGCCGAAGGCCAAGCGGGCACTGCGCCACATCGAGACGGTGGCGGCCAAGATCCCCGATCCGCTGCTGCGGGAACAAGCGCTGGCCAGCGTTCGCAACAAAGCTTACCACGTCGCCGGCGGATGCATCATGGCGACCTTCCTTACCCCCGAGCAAGCCGCGCACTACATCGAGATCGTCGCGCCGCTGGAAACGATCTATGATTATCTCGATAACTTGTGCGATCGGCACCCGCAGGTCGATGCGTCGGCGTTCCCAATCCTGCACTGGGCAATCGGCGACGCGCTGAATCCCAACGCACCGCCGCACGACTACTATGCCCTCGGGCCGCACGGCGACGACGGCGGCTACCTGGCAATGCTGGTCGAGACCGTGCAGAGCGGATTGCTCCGTTTGCCCGGGCACGAGCTGCTGGCGGCAATGTTCGACGAAGCCGCTACGTTCTACGGCGAGTTACAGACGTACAAGCACTTGCCGCGGTACGAGCGCGACGAAGCCTGCATTGGCTGGTACAGGGAACATCAGGCGCGGTTTCCCGACTTGCAATGGTTTGAGTTTGCCGCCGCCGCCGGCTCGCAGTTCCAAGTGTACGTTCCGCTTTACATGCTCTTCGCCGGTCAGCTGCAACAACTGCAGGCCGGTTACGACGCATACTTCCCCGCCGTCGCCGCCTTGCACGTACTGCTCGATGCATTCATCGATCAGGCCGAAGACCGCGAACACGGCGAGCTCAACCTCTATGGCTGCTACTCCGATGAAACCGCCGCTCGCAAGCGGATCGCTCTACTGGCCGCAACCGCGAATCGCTCCTTCGCCGGACTACCGCATCCCCGACGGCATCGCTTCCTGCTGCGGACGATGGCGCTGTTTTATCTCACGCACCCGAAGATCTTCGCTCAGCGGCTAAATCGTCAAGCGGTTCGCCTTCTGCGGTCTTTCAACGGCAAGAGCAAAGTCACGGCGCCACCGGTTGCGGCGCGCTAAACGCCTTTTCGCCGGCGCTCTGAAGGCCTTCGTTCAACGGCGCGAGCGAAGCGAGAAACCGGTCGTACTGGGCGACAACCGATCGATATTGCGCGTCGATGCGGTTGGCCAGCTCCAGGATAGCCGGCGTCACCAATCCCGTTCCCAGCGGTCCGCTCACGTCTTCGCGCAGCTTGCCGGGCATCTGGAGGCCATCTTCGTCGTTTTGATAGTTGGCCGTCAATTCGTTGAGCAGCGCGGTACGCGCGGCCATCAGATCCTCGATCTGCTTCTCCATCGCGGCGTTTCCTTTGGTCTTCGGGTCCGCGGCGGCGGCGGCGAGCTGTTTCTTTACGTCGTCCAGCGTGTTCAGCATCGCGTCGACGGTTGAGTACTTGTGCTGCCAGAGCAGATTGAACTTGTACGCCTCGACGAGGTCGGCTTGGGTGATGACGGTGCGCGGATCCGCTTTTACTAGAAAGTGCTGCGTGTACGTGCGCCCGCCCAGCGTCATGCGAACGGAATACAGACCGGGAGGAACCGGCGGTCCTTCGTTTGGCCCTTGGTAGCGCTCTTGGGCCGCGCCGAGCCACTTGACCGGTCCGTCGACGTTAAAATCCCAAACGTAGTGATTGACGCCGGCTTTGTTGGTAACGTATGGAACGTCCTTACCTCCGACCTTATGCGTGCCCTTAACCGTGCGTAGAACGCGATTTTGAGCGTCGAGAATCTGAATCACCGGCGACGTCGTCCCCGGCGTCTTCTGATAGAACGTCACGACCGCACCGTTGGGCGGATCGGTGGAGGTGTAGTCGGTGTAGGTCCCTTCATCGTCGCTGTGGAGGTTGTACTCCACCGCAGTGCGCGGCGCGAACAACATCGAGCCCTGCGCAACCTCACGGGCGAGCTCTTGAACCGGGCGCATATCGTCCATGACGTAGATCGAGCGGCCGTGCGTCGCGATGATAAGGTCGTCGTACTGCG
>JBPYDW010000003.1:0-2740 GCA_051986335.1 Vulcanimicrobiaceae bacterium
CGCAGGTCCGCAATGGCTTGCAGCGACACCGGCATTGCCCGCTGGACGTCACCGGCCGCGAGCAGGGCCGAGCTTTCGATCCATTCGCCGAACCCGTCGCGCATGTGATGTCCACCCTTTGCGGCTCCCGCTTGGTGAACGAGGTCGATCGCACGCTGGGTGTTACCGGCCGCCAGCTCGATAATAGCGACGTTGAGCGCGCGCCACGCAAACGCATTGTCGCCGAAGACGCGCCGCCCGAGGTTCAACGCGTCGCGTACGTTCGTAACGGCCTCGTCCAACTTTTTGCGCTGCCGGTTGGCGTTTGCACGGGCGATCAATATGTCGACCGTCTCACGCGGTAGATCGTAGTGAACCGCGTCGTTGAGAACGCGGTCAAACGCACCTGCCGCTGCGTCAACATCGCCGCCGGCCATCATTTCGGCAGCCGCGAGCAGCCATAATGTTTGCATCCGGGTCGCCGGCGAGATCTCACGGCGCGCCAATAGCTCGCCGGCCATTTCCCAACCACGCCGCGCAGCCTCATAGTCGCCGATGATGTGCATGCATTGCCCGTACTCAATCGCGGCTCGTGCCTGCACTTCGCGCACGTTCTCGCCGGCGGAATGCTCGGTTCGCCGGCAACGTTCGACGATTTGAAGGAACACCTCAGCCGCGGCCCGGTATCGCCCTCGCACCTGATCGAGATATGCGCGTCCCCATTCGAGGCCGATATCGTTACTCAACCGCGTGCCGGTTTGCAACGCGCGTGCAAAATCTCCAGCCTGATCGAACTCACCACATTCACTCGAAACCTCGATCAGTAAGTTGCCAACCTCCATCCGCGCGTCGTCCTCGACCGCCGCGAAGACGTTGGCTCCAACGCGGAGCAACCGGTCGGTCATTCCCGCGTTGCGCAGTGCGTGCAGGTGCGCGAGCTCCATCCGGGTCCGGTCGATGCAGGTCGCGGTGGGCTCAGCCGCCCCGGTCGCGAGCCATTCAGCGACACGTTGGCGAAGCCGGCGCCGCTCACGATAAAACTGACGTCGCTCGAGTCCCAGCTCAGCGGCGACCACCTTGTGCGGGCGCCCGGCGAGATCGCATTGTTCGAGCATCGTCCGATGTCGAGCATTGAGGTGTAGCAACAACCCCTTCAGGCTCCGGCGGAGGCCCGCCGCCACTAGGCAATCGGCCTCGGGATCGGGCGCGGCGGCGAACAAACCAGCGACCAGCGAGTTGCGGCGCAGCTCGGGCGCGCTGTCTAGATTGCGAAGCAAGTGACGGATCTTCGCGTCAAGGTCCGTTCGGATTCGTGTCACCTCGATGTCACCTCTCCAACAAAGCTCCGGTAGCTCGGCGCGTCGAAATTCCCTCCTATGAGCGGGTGCTCGCAAGTCAAAAGCCCCAGTAGAGGAAGCGCTCGGCGATTCCAACATCCTACGCGCGATCGCGGTGCAAAGCTCGTCCGATGCATGGTCGTCGGGAAATCAAGCAATATGTGACCGGAACGGTGGTGTTACGATGCGCGTAAAGTATTCTGTTCTCATACCGGCAACGTTTGCTCTTGCAGCCTGCAGCGCAAGCGCTCCATTTACCCCGTCAACGAACGCTGCAAAGGCCGTCTTTGGAGAACGCGCTAGCGTCAAAGAGCAAGTGCTGTACTCCTTTAGCGCCGGCCTCGACGGCAGCGATCCGCTCAGCACGCTCATTACCGACAGCACTCATGCGCTCTACGGCACGACGGCCTACGGCGGGGGCGCAGGCGGTTTCGGTTGCGGAATCGTCTTTAAGCTCACGCCGTCCGGAACCCACTACACCGAAAGCATCCTCTATCAATTCAAAGGATCTCCCGACGGATGCAGCCCGAGTGCCGGCGTTGTTGAAGATGCAAGTGGTGCCCTATACGGCACGACCGAGTACGGCGGCGACTCTGCGGGCAACGGGACGGTCTTCAAGCTCACCCCGGCAGGGTCAAAATATACTGAGACGGTGCTCTATGCGTTTCAAGGCGGCAGCGACGGCAACGGGCCATTGGCTGGTTTGACCATCGATGCCCACGGCGATCTCTTCGGTGGCACGCTCCTCGGCGGCGGCGCTTCGGCCTGCCCAAGCAGCGGTTGTGGGATTCTTTTCGAGCTCAAACGTGCGGGCACAGGCTACAAGGAACGCGTACTCCATAGTTTTCAGAGTGGCACTGACGGCGCGACGCCGGGCTCTCCGCCGATCTTCGTTGGTAATGCACTCTACGGTACAGCAGCGACGGGCGGCGGGAATCCATCTTGCGGGAGTGCACCGATCAATCGCGGATGCGGAACGATCTATAAGCTGACGCCGCGGGCCGGCGGCTATCACTTCAGCGTAATTTACAAGTTCATTGGAGAACCGCGCGATGGCGCGAATCCGTTCGGCTGGTTGGCGTTCGACAAGTCGTCCAAGACCTTTTACGGAATATCGCAGTACGGGGGCTCGGCGAATCAGGGATCAGTGTTTAGCTTGACGACCGCGGGGTCGAAGGAAAAAGTTCTGCACAGCTTTGCCGGCGGCATCGACGGAAGCTACCCAACGGACGGGCCGGTGCGTGCGGGGCACTCGCTCTTCGGCACCACTGAGTACGGTGGCAGCACCAGCAGCAGAAATGCAGACGGAATCGCCTTTGAATTGACGCCCTCAGGCGCGAAATACACCGAAAAAATTCTTTACGCGTTTCAAACGCCCGCGCAAGGACAATACCCGGTCGGCGGCCTGCTCGTCGGCGGCAAGA
>JBPYDW010000004.1:0-4560 GCA_051986335.1 Vulcanimicrobiaceae bacterium
AGCATGTCGTCCCAGGAGCCGGCGGGGAAGCTGGCTTTGATCTGGTCTTCCTTCTTCGCAAGCTCGTCGCTGGAAACGGTGAGACCGTGCGCGGTCGCATATTGGTCGAGGAGTTGCTCCTGTACCATCTGCTGCAGGACGCCGCGCGCGACTTGGCTGGACTCGAGTTTTGCGTCAAAATCGCTGCGGCTGATCGCGTGCCCGTTAACGGTTGCGATCGTTCCGCCGCCGCCGGCTCCCGAGCAAGCCGACAGTGCGGCGCTCAGGACCGCAAGTGTGATTCCCGCGACGATGCGGTGGGGTTTGGACATTGATCCGCTCCACGAAGAGTGACGATGTTAAAGAGCGCGGCCGCTAAAGGCCGCGACCGCGCCAGGTTCGCCTAGCGGCGAGCGGGTCCTCTTATTGACGCCTATGCGACCACGTCGGTGGCCGCTGCTCCAAGCGTTACCGGCAGCCAAGCGGTCACCTGCATCCCGACGCGACCTTTGCGCGCAACGTGGAGCGCTTTCGCCAGCGTATCCACGATGAAAAGTCCGCGACCCGATTCAGCGAGCGGCTCGGGACGGTGCGCGCCAGTCCAAACGAAGCCTGGCCCGCGATCGCATACGGAGAGGACCGCACAACCGTCTCGCCACTCCAGGTCGACTGAAATCGGCCCGGGCGCGTGGCGCACGACGTTGCCGATGAGTTCACCGAAAATTAGCTCGGCAGCAGCCACGTCGGAGTCCGTTCCGGCATGTGCGCGCAGGTACGCGACCAGATCAGCTCGCGCGTGGATCGCGCTTGCCGCATCCTCGGACCGATAGCTCCAACGCATCTTTAATCTTCTCGACGTTAAACGCCTTGCCTTAACGACCTGCTTCGCCCACCGGGCGAAAAGTCACATCGCGTCGAGCAGCTTGCGCAGGAGCGGGATCCACACGTCTTCGGGTCGCTCGCCTTTACGGATCGGCGGCAAGTCGACCAAAATCTTGCCCTCCGCGAAGCGGAACCTATTTTTCGTTAGGGATTGAAAGACCGGGATCGTACTCGGATCGAGGGCAAAGCCGGAACCGACTCCCAGCGTGAGGCGCTTTTCGTCAACGACGACGCGCGTGACGCGCTTGCCGAGCGCGACCGTCCGCAGCTTGGTTATTTCGACGAGGTTTTGTAGCGGCCGCGGGAACGGGCCAAAGCGATCGCGCACTCCGGCGGCAATTTCCTCGACGTCTTCGAGTTTGCGCGCCCGCGCCAGCTGTTGGTAGATCGCGATCTTCTGCGAGACTTGCGGCACGTAGTCGGTCGGCACGAAGGCATCGATCTTGACGTCGATGACCGCCTCGCGCTGCTCGTCGAGCGGACGACCGGCACCCTTACGCTCGGCGATCGCCTCGGCCAGCAGTTGACAATACGTGTCGAAGCCGACCGCGCCAATGAATCCCGACTGCGCCGAACCCAGCAGGTTGCCCGCGCCGCGGATCTCCAAATCGCGCATGGCTATCTGCAGTCCCGAGCCCAAGTGTGTGAATTCGCGTATCGCTTCCAAGCGCGCCTTGGCGTCTTCGCTGAGTGCCTTGTGTGGCTGGTAGAGCAAATAGCAATATGCCTGGTGGTTCGATCGCCCGACCCGGCCGCGCAGCTGATAGAGCTGCGCCAGACCAAACTTGTCGGCATCGTGAACGATCATCGTGTTTACGTTCGGAATGTCGATGCCGTTCTCGATGATCGTGGTGGCCACCAGCACGTCCAAATTGCCGTCGATGAAGTCCTGCATCACCGGCTCGAGCTCGTCCTCGTGCATCTGGCCGTGGCCGATGCCAATCCGCGCTCGCGGCACGAGCTGCTGCAGTGCGTTGCGAACTGCGTAGATCGACTCCACTCGGTTGTGCAGGTAATAGACCTGGCCACCGCGGTCCAGCTCGGCCGAGATCGCGCGCTGAATGACCGCGTCGCTCTGCGGTACGACGACCGTCTTAATCGACATGCGGTTCTTCGGTGCGGTTTGAATGAGGGAAAGGTCGCGGACGCCCATCAGCGACATATGCAACGTCCGCGGAATGGGCGTCGCTGAGAGCGTAAGGACGTCGACCGTCGCGCGGTACTCCTTGAGCCGCTCCTTGTGCATGACGCCGAAGCGCTGTTCTTCGTCCACGACGATCAAGCCGAGATCGTTGAAGACCACGTCCTTTTGCAGCAGCCGGTGCGTGCCGATGATGATGTCCACTTTCCCCAGCGCCAGATCGCGCAAGATCTCGCGTTGGCGAGCTCGTGTCTTAAAACGCGAGATCTCTTCGATGCGCAATGGGAATCCGGCGAGTCGTTCGGAGAACGTGCGAAAGTGTTGGTCGGCCAGCAGCGTGGTCGGCACGAGCACCGCGACTTGCTTCTTGCCGGCAACCGCTTTGAAGGCGGCGCGGATGGCGACCTCAGTCTTGCCGTATCCAACGTCGCCGCAGATGAGGCGGTCCATCGGACGCGCAATTTCCATATCGCTCTTCGTCTCGACGATCGCTCGCGCTTGATCCGGCGTCGGCTCGTAAGGAAATGCTTCCTCGAGTTCGGCTTGCCAGGGCGAGTCGGCCGGGAACGGATACCCGCGCGACATCTCGCGCTCGGCGTAGAGGGCGACGAGGCCTTCGGCGATCTTCGCCAGCGACTCGGATACGCGCGACTTCGAACGCGCCCAGTCTGCACCGCCCATCCGTGATAGCCGCGGCAGGCCGCTCTCGCCGGCGGTGAACTTGCCGACCTGATGCATCTGCGTCACCGGCACGAGCATCCGGTCGCTGCCGGCGTAGCGCAGATCGAGATAGTCTTGCGTCGCGCCCAGAATCGTCTCGGCTCGCAGGCCGAGGTATTGGCCGATTCCATGCACGGCGTGCACGACATAATCGCCGACCTTCAGGTCGGCCAGCGTCACCGGTACACCTTCCTTGACGGCGCGCAGCTTGACGCGCTTGGGCGGCTGGCCGAATATCTCGCGATCGCCGAAGACGCGCAGGCGCAACGCAGCGACGGCGAAGCCGCTCTCGATGTTGCCGTGACCCAGGCTGACGCGACCGGGTTCCAACGCCGGTTGCGCGGATGCGGTTACCGCGACGCCGGCAGCATTGAAGATGTCGAGCATGCGCGCGACCGCCGAGCTAACGACCATAACCGATTCGCCTGCGGTCAGCCAGGTTCGCACGTTGTCGCAGAAGAGCTCGATCTGCCGATTGAAGTGTTCGACCGGCCGCGTTTCGAGGACGAACGATTCGGTGGCGCGAGGAGCCCACTGCAGTGCGCCGCTTCCCTCGATGCTGCCGGGCAGAAGCAGCGCCGAGCGCTGCGCCAGCGAATCCCGCAGCTCGGCGAACTGCGGATGCGGCGCCGCCACTTCGGCGAGCAAAGCTTCACCGATCTCGTCATCGCGCACGGACAGCTCGCCGGAATCGACGTCGGCCAGCAGCCGGCTGCGTTCGCGCGCGCGCTCGTCCTCGAGCGCCCGCTCGACGTCGGCGAGTGCCGCCGGCTCGTCGAGCACGACTACCGCGTCATCGGTGAAGTAGTCTAGGATAGTCGCCCGCGCGTCGTACGCGAGCGAAAGCCACGGTTGCGGAATGTCGTTGCCGGTTTCCAGAAACGCCCGCAGCGCCGCTGCCACGTTGGATGGTCCTTCGAAACCGTCGATAACCCGGGCGCGGTAAAGCGGGTCGCGCGGGATCTCACTCCACGGTGCGATGGAAATCTCTTCGCGTTCGCCGGTGCTACGCTGCGATTCCAAATGGAAGGTGCGAATCGCATCAATACGGTCGCCGAAGAATTCGATGCGAACCGGCAGGTCGGCAGTGGCGGCAAAGATGTCGAGAATCCCGCCGCGCACCGCATATTCGCCGGCGGCGCTCACGACATCGGCGCGGTTGTAACCCAAGAGAAACAGGTGTTGTTGCAGTTGCTCCCAGCCCGGCTCGTCGCCGGCCTTGAGTTGAAGCTGCAAGTGCCGAAACACGTCGGGAGGCATCGTATACTGCCGTAGCGCGACGACCGGCGCGAGAACGATTCGCGGTGCGCCGCGGGCTAAGTCGGCGAATAGGCTCATGCGCGCGCTGCGCTCGGAGGGGCTTTCGATCGCGCCGACGCTCTCCTCGCGTGTTCGCAAGAGTGCGACCGTTCGCGGTTCCTCCTCCTCGTTCAAGTAGTAGAGCAAATCGGCGAAGGTCCGTTCGGCGACATCGGGTGTCGGCGTTACGAACAAGACCTGGCCGCCGCGCGCACGATGGAGCGCTGCAAGGATCGCCGGGCGTGCTGCGGGCGTGGTCTCGTGAAGCGCGCAGGCGGTCCGGCTGCGCTGCAAATGCTCGAGCGCGCCGGCCAGTGGTTGCTCCAACGCGTCCAAGAGCGCTTCGCGAACGCCGGAGGGTTGGGATGCGACGCGCAGAGCCATCAGGCCGCTGATTATAGCACTCTATTCGGGCTGCAGATAACGCTTGGGCTGGATCAAAAGCAGGAGCGGAGAGAAGACGATCAGGGCGAGCAGCGCGTTGAGCGCGGGCGCCGGCATGGCGGCGGCATCGGGAATGTAGCGCAGCGCGGTCGTGA
>JBPYDW010000005.1:0-4968 GCA_051986335.1 Vulcanimicrobiaceae bacterium
TTCGAGGAACTGATCGCACGGTTGCAGGCCAAGCTTCGCCGGCCGCAATTGATCGAAGAACACGTGCTGCGCTGGCACGACATCTCGGTCAATCCCGAAACTCGGGAGGCGTGGCGCGGGCGCGATCGCTTGGAGTTTACGCAGCGCGAGTTCGACCTGCTGGCCGTGTTCATGCGCGAGCCGCGTCGCATTTTCAGCAAAAATCATCTCCTCGAGTTGGTTTGGGGTCACGATTTCGAAGGCGGACCCAACATCGTGGAAACGTACATCTCGTACCTGCGTTCGAAGATCGATCGCGGCGACGAGACGTCTTTCATTCGCACGGTGCGCGGCGTCGGCTACGGGCTCGCCCAATAAACCGTGCGACAGTCGCTCGCAACCCGGTTGTCGGCGCTGTACGCCGTGCTGCTGGGCGTTACCATCGTCCTGGTTATCGTCGCGTCGTCGATCGCACTCGTCTATGAACTGAGCACGTTTACCGGCGATCTGATGACAGGTAAGCACGAAGAAGCGCGCGAGCTTACCGACGATTACTTGAGCCGTGGCTACACATTGCAGCAAGCCGCTCCGCAAATAGCGCAATCGCTGGCCGGGATCGGTTTACGCGTTGCAGTGTTCGATCTGCGCGGTCACTTTCTGGCGGGCGACCGGTCGTTGCGTCCGCCGCCGCTTATCGGCGCGCTTCCCGGCACCGAGCGTGTCTCTGGACCGCCGCCCGAAGCGGCGCTAAACCCTGGGATGGCATTCGTCATGCCCTTCTCTGGGCGCGCAGTGTACCAAGCAACCCCGCCCGGCCCGCCGTTGGGTCTGCCAACCGCGCCGAGGACCGTTGGTAAGCTGGCTTACGGACAGATAGCGGGTTCAAACGTGACCTATCAACGCGAAGGGGAGCGCGTTCTCCTCGTCGCGCCGCGCGAACCGCTGACCTTAGCCCGCATCCAAGGCGGCTACGTCCGCTTCGCGCCGTCTCCCGCGCTGCTTCTAACTTCGCTGGAACCATACTGGAAAGTGGTAGCGACGATCGCCATCGTTGCGATGATCCTATCTTGGTTTATCGGGCGTTTCTTTGCGCGTCAGGCACTGCGCCCGATCGACGAAGTGACCAGTTCGTTGCAAGCGCTTGCCGCCGGCGACTTCACGCAGCGGCGTTTCGTCATGGCGGGTGGCGACGAAGTCGGCACGTTGACGGAAGCGTATAACGATGCCGTCGCCGGCGTATCCAAAGCGATGAACGAGCGCCTGCAAGTTGAAGAGCGCATGCGCCAATTCGTCGCCGATGCCGGACACGAATTGCGCACGCCGCTCACCGTGCTGGGAGGATATATCGACGTGCTGCGCCGCGGCGCCATCGAAGAGCCGAAAGTTGCGCGTCAAATTCTCGGGACGATGGCGTTAGAAAAAGAACACATGCGTGGCCTCATCGATCGGCTGATGCGGCTTGCACGGCTCGACGGCGAAGCACCGCCGCGCGACGAGCCGATCGACGTGGCAGAGTTGCTGCGCAGTCAAGCCGATGCCGCCCGCCGCTTGGACGACCGGCGCCAGGTCGATTACTCGAGCGACGGCGTTTCCACAATACGCGGCGATCGCGGCGAACTTGGAGAAGCGCTGTGGAACGTCGTCGAGAACGCGCTAAAGTATGCACCCGATGCGCCGATCCACTTGCGGGCTGGGCGCGAAAACGGCTCGACGGTCATAACCGTTCGCGACGAAGGGCCGGGCATGAGCGAAGGCGAGCGGCTGCACGCCTTCGAGCGATTCTACCGTGGCGACGTACGCGGAGAGATCGTCGGCAGCGGCCTTGGACTAGCAATTGCAAAGCGCGCCGTCGAGCGTGCCGGCGGAACAATCGCCTTGGACAGTGCGCCCGGTCAGGGCACGACCGTCGTCATCCGCTTGGGCGACACTAAGTAGCCGAGGGCTCTCAGGGCACTCAAAAGCGCTCCCTATACCATAAGGCGACATGTTGCGACGTACCCTGGCGCTACTGTGCGCCGCGATGCTCTTGGTCGGAACATTCCCGCAAGCGGCCTTCGCGCAAGACACCAGCGATCAGGCTGGCCAGATCAATATCGCCGTCACCGACGCATCTTCTAAACAACCGCTGGACCTGGCACGGGTACTGCTTGATGGGCCGGTAATGACCACCGAGTTTACCGGCAAGGACGGGTTCGTCCATTTCATTGACGTGCCCGACGGTATCTATCGCGCGAGAATCATCAAGCGCGGGTACGATGCGGTGTCATCGGCCGAATTCGAGGTGATCGAGGGCAAGGCCGTTACCGTTACCGTGGCGCTTGCCGAGTCGCAAAATCTCAAAGTCATCGCCACCGTCTCCGTTAAGTCGACGGCGACCATCAGTACCAACTCGATCAGTAACGATTCGGCGCAGCGCAAGCTTTCCAACGACTTAGCCGACGCGCTAAACAAACTGTCGGGCGTAACGGTTTCGACTTCGAGCGACGACTCGGACGCAACCGAGACGATCTCGCTCAACGGTCACGACGCGAGCCAAACGGCGCTGACGCTCGACGGTATACCGCTCAACGCTCCCGGTACGGCCGGAAACCTGAACGCGTTCTCAACAGACTTGTTCAGCGGGGCGACGGTCAACACGAGTCCGCAGCTTGGCGGTCTTGGCGGCGGCGTCGCATTTCGCACGATGGAGCCGACGCTTTCCTGGCAGTCGACCGATTCGATCTCGGCCGGCAGCGCGGGAAAGTATAACTGGTCGGTCGGCGAGAGCGGATCGGTCGGCAAGCTGGGCATCGCCGCATCGGCGGTCTATCGCTCGATTCCAAGTTTGGTCGATGGCCAGACCTATGAAGATGCCAGCGGACTGGATTACAACCACGACGGCGACACCGCCACTTCCGGCGAGATGCTGAAGCTGCGCTATCATCTCAGCGACGCGCAAACGATCTCGGGCGAGTTCCTCAACTCCGACCGCTGGAGCAGTCTGGTCTGCTTGCGCCAATCGGGGGAGCTGCCGTGCGGGTACGGCCCGAATAATTCGTCGACGCTCAACTCGCAGCTGTACGCACTTACCGACGATGCGCTGATCGGCGACACCTCCGTTCAGGCCACGGTCTACGGTTCGAACCTTGGCTCGAATCGCGATCTGCTCGACCGCTTCGTGAACGGCGAAGCGCAGCCGACCGGCTTCGACGTTTCGACAAAGAACTTCGGCTATACGCTGAACGCGCAACTGCCGGCCAAGGAGCGGCACACGCTCTCGATTCAAGTCTACGGCAACAACTCTGTCACGCAAACGATGCCGACCGTGCCGTCGGCGCAACCGTTCTATAACGGCTCGCAAACGTCGGGCTACAGCGCCCTGCAGATAACCGACAAGATTCAATCCAACACGCACCTGATGCTCAACGAGAACTTCGGTTTCTCGCACGCCTCCAACGCTCCCACATCGCTGCTGGCTTCGATCGGCGCCAACTGGCAGCCGACGAAGGTGGACACCTGGTCCGCATCATACGGACTCGGCGGCGCGGCTCCGCATCCCGGGCGATCGAACGTGCTCTCCGATCCGCAGTCGATTACCTTCGATTGCAACGGCGGGACGGGTTATGGCTCTGCACCCGGCGATCAACCGGGCGCAAGCAATTCGATCTCTGCGAACCTCAGCTACACGCATCAGTGGCGCGCCGGGCTTCTGAGCGCCTCGCTTTACCGGCAAGTGCAAGACGATGTCGTGCTGCCCACCGACGTCAACGGTCTGGTGCTCGCTAATCCTCTCAACCCGTACGTCAACTTCCCGCCCGGCTACTTCCAAACGATCAACAACATCTTCAACTCGCCGGCCGGCTGCGGCGCAGGCGCGAACCCGCTCTTTGGCCCGGTGAACATGTACTTCAGCACGCCGGTCGGCGGCGTGAAGCGCATCTACGAGGGCGGCTCGATCGTCGGCTACTTCACGATCGGCGGCCTGGTGGTGCAGCCATACTGGGACCTTACCGTCTCCAAGGCGCTCAGCAACGATCCACGCATCGACAATCCCTACTCGATCGTGATACCCGGCGCGCAGCTGCCGAATGTCCCGCTGCACACGGCCGGCTTGACGCTCGACTACCGCGCACCGCACTCGACCACCGAATACTTGGCCGACGCGCACTACACGAGCGCAAACAATTGGAACAACCTTCCGGCCTACACCACATTTGACGCAGGCATCAGCGAATACGTCCGGGCCGGCCAGCTCGTGTTCTTGATGAGCAACATCACAAACACGTTTGGCGGCATCTTTGCTTCGCCGGCCAACGCAGTTCCGTACTCTACCGTGGGCGGAACGCTCGTCCCGACACTCGCGCGACCGCTGACGCCGCGCCAGGTTTCGGTTACGTATTACTTCCGCTTCGGACAAGGCGTGAAATCGAACTTGCCCGGCTCGACGTTGCGCGGCGGCGGTGAAGGTGCCCGTGGCCCGGGTGGTGGCGGCGGCGGATATTTCTACAGCGGCCCCGGCGGCGCGGGCGGCCCTGGCCCTGGTGGTCCTGGTGGACCTGGGGGCGGCGGCCAAGGCAATTTCCGGGCAATGCTACAGCCGATTCCGAGCACTCCGCCGGCCAATCCGCTGGCGCTCAACAGCGCCAATCAAATGTGCACCGGCGACAGCGCCAAGACGGCGCAAGCGATGCTCGATCCGCTCAAGGCGTTCGTCGGGCAAATCGAAGCGGCCAAAACCTCATCGGGTTATCCGGCGGTGATGACCGCTCCCGATATTCCGGGATTGGGCGTGACGTATCACAGCCTGGGCAACACCTATGCACTCACGCTCGTGGTGAAGTCCGGCTTGCGGCAGCTGTTCCCGTGCATGACGCTGCACTTGGCGCAAGCCGACGACGTGCAGAAGTACCACTTGTATCAGGCGCAAAACTCGATCTTCTTCATTCCGCAGCTGACGTTCATGCCGCAAGCCGGATTGTACGTTGCGCCGCGCCCGCCGCAGGCAGGACA
>JBPYDW010000006.1:0-13284 GCA_051986335.1 Vulcanimicrobiaceae bacterium
GTTGCGCATGCGGTTGCCGGACTGGGTCCGACCTACGGATTTGTCAGCGGTAGCCTCGGCGACCTGACGTCGAGCGCGCCGACATACGATCTGCGAGCGGACGTTCCGGCCGCCGACATGGTCGGTACGCTGCAGACGTTGCACATGCCGACCTTCATGGCGCAGGGCGTCTTTGGGGGCGCGCTGACCATCGGAGGGAGAGGAACCGTGCCGACGGTGAGCGGGCCGATGAACGTTCCCGGCGGCATGGTCAACGGTCTGCCTTTCATCGACGCTAGGGCAAATTTGACTGCCGGCGCGGGAAACGTTGCGGCCCGCCACGGCAGCGTTGTGGTCGGTAGCACGCAGATAGCGTTTCACGCGCACATCGCGCCGTCGTTCCTCGCTTTCGGGGCGAGTTCGCCGCACGCCGTACTCTCGGACTTCAACAATTTCTTCGATACCGGCGACACGCTCTCGGGCAGCGGACCGATCGACTTTGCGTTTGCGAGCGGTAATAGGCGCGCATCCACGCACGGCGATGTGAACGTTGCCGGCCTGCGCTATCTGCGCTTCGCGCTCGGCGATACGCTGGCGAACTGGTCGAGCCGGGGTGATGACGTCACCGGACGGGTGAGCATAAACGGCACGCATGGTTCGTTGCAGGCCTCGGGTTCGATCGGGTTAGCGCCGTCGCAAGACGTGCGTAAGCTGATCGCCTATTCGCGCTACGACCTGAACGCCGCGGCCCAGCACGTCGATCTCGACACCTGGTTGCCGGCGGCGGGCTTTCCAACGCTCCCGCTGCTGGGACGCGTTGACGCGACCGGCCGCGTTCGCGGCGCCTATCCGAAGTTAGCCGTCAGCGGCGACGCCGCGCTGACCGGGGGCTCGTTTGCGCAGATACCGATCGACAAACTTACCGCAAGCGTTCGCAACTCCGGCGTTAGCACGCTGTACGTGCAGAGCGCCGATCTCGAAGCTCCCGGGATTTCGGCCAGCGGTGAAGGCAGCATCCGCTTCGGTCATGAGGTCGCACTCGGCTTGACGGTGCACGCGAGCTCGAACGATTTGTCCACACTGATCGAGCGACTCACCAAGAGGACGATTCCATTGACCGGAAGTTTTGAAAGTACGGCACAGATCGGCGGCACGTTCGGGCAACCGGCGATAAGCGCAGGCTTCGATGGATCGAACGTGGATGCGTACGGCGTCAAGATGGACTCGATCTTCGGCAGCGTCCGCTTGCACGAGTATGGCCTGGAGCTGCGCAACGCCGGGGTCACGTTCGAACACGGCGAGGCGACATTGGCCGGCACGCTTCCGTTGCAGTTGCAGCCGCTGGCCTTGCCTGCCAACGAGCCGATTGACTTCGACCTCGATGTGACCGACGTGAACCCCGCGATCCTCAATACCGTCCTGGGTCACAATACGAAGTTGGGCGGCAGCGTCAACGGCAGCGTCGGGTTGAACGGCACGGTGGCGGCGCCAAAGATCTTCGGAACGCTGCAACTGACTAATGGATCCTACGTCAGCGATCTGGACGCTGCGAAGATCACCGACACCGTTGCCTCGCTGAGTTTTGATAGCACCTCGGCGACGCTGCACAAATTTTCCGGCAAGTTCGGGGGCGGCGGTCTGACCGCGGAAGGCAATATGTCGTTCCCGCATGGCTTTGGTGCATACACCGACATGCAGTACCAGCTGCGGGCGATTGCCAAGGGCGCACAATTCGACCTTCGTGACTACGGTCGCGGGACGCTGGACGCAAACGCCGAGCTCTCCCGAAACGGCCCGGGACTCGGCATGCTGCAAGGCAGGGCGACGGTTTCGAATGCGGCCTTTCCCATCTCTGCGTTTCTGCGCGGCAATTCAGCCGCCGGACCGGCAAACAGCGGGCCGAGCGTGAGCGCGAACAACGCGAATGACGCACCGGGCGACGCGCCGGCCAGCGGCGGCGGTCCGCTCGGCACGCTCAACCTGGCATTCAATTACGACGTCGTTGCGGGGCGCAACGTGCGCGTTCGCGGCGGCGGGTTTGGGGCTTCGCTGGACGTCGGCGTCACCGGCGAAGCCACGCTTGGCGGAACGCTGCAAGCTCCAACCATGGACGGCGGCTTCACCTCGAACGGCGGAAGCGTCACCTTCCTCGACCGGTCGTTTAGCGTGCAGTCGGGAGCGGTTTCGTTCGACCCGGCCGACGGCATCATTCCGACCCTGCGGGCCACCGCCGTCACCCACATCAGCAGCTCCGATACGAATCGTGGGCGCAATCCCTTTGGCGCAACCGACGTGACGATCTCGCTCGACGGACCAATCACCAACTTGAACGTCGGCTTTGCCTCAAATCCCCCCGGTTATACGAAGGAGCAGATCCTGGCCATGATCGCCCCCTTCGGCGGTCTGGTGAACGGCGTTGCCTTCACCACCACCGTGCCGGGCGGGCCGGAAGGGGTTCTTCCCGGCTCGATCCCGATTCCGAATGCAGGTGCCCTGCCGATTATCGCGGTGACGCGGTCCAACGGGGCAGTCAGCGTCGGGCAGGAGGCCTTCAACATCATCAACGCCCAGTTCGCCTCGGCGCTGCTCGCGCCGATCGAGAGCGGGCTCGGCCAGGGCTTGGGCTTGGGCAGCGTCTCGCTGTCGGTGGACTTCTATGGAAACGTAGGCGTCAACGTGCGGCGGGGAATCGGTCGCTTCATCAATGCCATCTATGCGTATTCCTTTGGGCTCTCGCAGCGGCAGACGGCCGGAATCGAGTTCGCGCCGAACGACTCGACGGCCGTCCAGTTGGCATTTTTCTTCGACAATGCTCCCCAGCGGCTGTTCTACACCGTGAACCCATTCCAGACCATCAACGCCGTCACCGCCGGCCAGGCGGTCACGGGCCAGAACGGATTTACGCTCACCTACCAGCGGCGGTTCTGGTGAATCCACAGGGGCAAGGACCGAGGGCGGGGGCCGCGAACAGGGCGTGCCGGGTCGAAACAGCGCGCGCCGGTCGCGCGTTAATACTGCTGGCGCTTGTCAGCAACCGCTAAGGCTGCACCGCCAGCATAGCGTAGATGTACAGGGGAAAACGCTTTTCAATGATCTTCAGCCCTCGGCGTGCGCCTCGCGCCTCAATGCGGTGCGTGGCCGCCGCCCTCGTGCTGGCCTGCGCCGCTGCATTGCTGGTCCCGCCGGCGGCGTGGTCGGCGACGGCGCCGAAGATCGTATCCGTCGATGTGACCGGCAACGTGCGCATCCCCTCCAGCACGATCTTGGGGGCCCTGGTGGCCAAACCGGGAGAGAACTACGACCCCAAGCTGGTTTCCGAAGACCTGGCCCGGCTCAATGCGATCGGCTACTTCGCCGATGTCGCCGCTCCTGAAGTTCGGCAGCGACCGGGAGGCATCGCGATTACGTATCGGGTGGTCGAGAACCCGGTCATCACCAAGATCAACTTTAACGGCAACACGCACGTTCCGAACGACACGCTGAACGCTCTGATGGACACGTCGGTCGGTCAAGTGTTCAATAGCAACACGTTCAAGCAAGACGTGTTGAAGATCAACTCTTACTACGACAAGATCGGCTTCGCCGGCTTGCCCTCGCACGTCATCGACTTGAATCTGGACACCAATACCGGCGTGCTGACGCTGAAGATTCAAGAAGGCTTCACCATCGCGCACGTCCACATTGGCGGCGACGCGCTGTTGCCGCCGACGCTGATCCTGCCGGTGCTCAACGTGAAGCCGGGCGTGCAGTATTCGGACGAGCTGCGCGACAAGGACGCCGACGTGCTCAAGAAGCTGTACGACCACTACGATCTCAACATCGGCAACTTCGAGGGCGGCCTCGACCCGTCGACGATCAACCTGAAGACCTACACCGCCGACGTGACGTACAAGATCGACGTGATGCGGGTCGGTGCGATTCAAATCACCGGCAACACCCGGACCAAAGATGCGGTCATCCGCCGGCAGCTGCGCTTGCTGCCCGGCATGGTCGTAACCAACGCGGGGCTGAAGCGCGACTACGACCGTTTGAACAACACCGGCTACTTCTCCAAGATCGACCTGCAGCCCAAAGCCGGGCCGGATCCGATCAAGCACCCGGAACTGGTCACGCTGGATTGGGCGGTCACCGAACAGAAGACCGCCCAGGCACAGGTCGGTTTCGGTTACTCCGGCGGCATCAACGGCGAGGGACTCTATGGTACGCTGGGTTATTCCGACAACAACTTGCACGGCACCGGCAACGGCGTTTCGCTGCAGGTGCAAGAGGGAGCGCGCAACAGCTTAACGCAGGCGCAAATTACGATTCCCTATCTTGGGAATACGGAAAGATCGCAGAAGTACAGTGTGACCGGCACGATCTTTTCCTCGAACACGACCTACTACTATCCGGTCTATCAAGTCGCTAACAACACGACGACGATTCCGTCGGTCGGCGGCACTCCGGCGCCGATCCCGGTGACGCTCTACCAAAACGGCACTGCGTCGTCGATCGGCGGCATCGATGCGACGTCGGTGACCAAGACCGCCGGCGTGACGGCCCAAATCGGCCGCCGCCTTACCGACTACACGGTGGTCACCGCGGCGGTGAGCGCGCAGCGCCTGCGCAGCTCGACGACCGTCCCCTCCCCTTATTTCTTCCAGGGCGGGCAGCCCAACGTTTTGGTCGGACCCACACCCAGCCCAGTCGGCTCGAACGTCAACACCAACGGCAGCTTCGGCATTACCGCAAGTTCGATCGCCAACACCAATACGGGTCTGCCCTACAACCTAAATTTCTTCACCGTCGGGATGACGACGAACACGCTGGACGATTACCTCAACCCGTCGACCGGCCACAAGCTTTCGTTGAGCTATACCGTTTCGTCGCCGTCATTCGGCTCGTCGTTTCAATACACGCAACCGGTGCTCGACGTGGTCAAGTTCTTCCCGTACCGACGAACCGGCGGCACGCTCGGCCTGCACGGCTTGATCGAGGGGACGACCGGCGCCATTCCGCCGAGCTCGCTCTACACGTTTTCCGACCAGCAGCTGCGGGGCTATAATACGATCACCTATGCGACCGACGCGCTCTTCGGTCAAATTGAGTTCCGTCAGCCGGTTACGCCCGACCGTAAGCTCTATGCGGCCATCTTCGTGGACCAGCTCCGCTATCGCATTCGCGGCGGCGATCCCATCGTCGATCCGTACACCAACCGAATCATCGCTTACCCAGGTAATTGGGCAAACATCGGGGACTACGGCTTCGGCATTCGCTTCGACGTGCCGCAACTGGGTCTGCACACGGTCCGCATCGATTTTGCAAAGGGAAAGACCGGCACGCATACTAGCTTCGGCATCGGTCAGAGTTTCTAAGTAAGGAAAATATGAAGACCCGTTTCGTTCGTACATTGCTCGTCGCGGTCGTTTTCTGCGCGACGGTCGCTCCCGCATCGCCGGCGACTGATTTTGGTGACGTCGGCTACCTCGATCAGGCGGCCGTCGGCAGTCTGCCGGCGTTCCAAAGTGCCAATCAGCAGCTCGCAGCGTACAAAACAACGCTCGACGCGCAGTTTGCAGCGGCAATGAAATCCGCGCATACCGGCGCCGACCGGCAGCGCATTGCGCTGGAGTTTCAGCAAAAGTTCTCCGACAAGCAGAACGAGTTGATCGCGCCGCTCTTTCAGCGTGCCCAGCTGGCCATCGCCTCGGTGAGCGCTAACAAGAACCTCACGGTCGTGGTGGACAAACGCATCGTCGTCTACGGTGGCCAAGACATCACCCGCGACGTCGTCGGCTTGGTCACCGGCTCGCAGGCCATCGCCGCTCCTTCGTCTACCCCGCCGCCTTCAGCGATTGGATTCGTCGACCAGAATGCGCTCGATGGGTTGCCCAAAGTGAAGCAAGCCAACGACGATTTTGCCAAGTTCGCGCAACAGCAGCGTAGCGTCTACCAACAAAAGTTCGCGCAAGCCAGAACCGATCTCGATAAGCAACAGGTTGCTAAAGACTACAACAAGACGTTGTCCGACAAACAGGATTCGCTGCTCAAGCCGCTGGTCGATCAAACCAAGTCGGTTACGGCCGATGTTGCCCGGCAGAAAAATATCTTGCTGGTGATCGATCGCGCGGACGTCCTTTATGGCGGCACGGACATCACCAAAGATGTCCAGGATGCGCTCAGCAAGTAGCGCGACCGCGCTGGCACTGATAGTCACGATCGCGAGCGCCGGGTGCGCTCGCGTTGACGTTCATTCGCCCTCAATTCGCGGCATCGGATACGTGCGCATCGACGAGATCGTGAAGCATCACCCGCTCTACGATCAGCTTTCGCAGCTCGACGATGGAATCGCCGCCATCAATTTGGCCGCGATGGCGCCGCGCGTCCCGCTCTCGGCAGCCGAGATCTCCAGGGACGTGGTCGCCCTCAACGTGCAGCTAAGGAATGCGCAGGACCGCGCGAACAAGATTCTGGCGCAAAAGCAGGCAGACTACACGCGTAAGGAACAGGCCGCGGTGGCCGCTGCGTTGGCGGCTGCAGGCGAAGGAAACGCCGGCGCCACGGCTGCGCAGCAAATGACTTCGACCTCGGCGCAGCAGATGCAGGCCGCCACGCAGCAAGCCAACGCCAACTACATGGCGTACCAGCAGAGCGTGGTCGCCCAAAACAACGCGGCATTTCAGAATATGTCCGGCCAGCTGCAAGCGGCCGCTAACCGCAAATATCAGGCCCGCGCCCTGCAGTATCAGCAAAGTGAATCGGCGCTCTCGCTGCAGCTCACGCAGAATGACGCGTCGCAGCGTCTAGCGATCAGAACCAAGCTCTCCAACCTCGCGCTCGATCCGGCTACCCGCTCGCAGCTGCGCGCGCAGATGGCCGATCTGGATCAGCGGGAGCAGACCCAGCTAAACGAAGCGCGCCAGCGTGACGCAGCCGCTCTGGCCGCGTACCGCAAGCAGCTGCAGTCCGAGACTGCCTCGCAGATGAGCCAGCAGGCGGCGAAGATGCGCTCCCAGACGCAGGCCTTGCTCGAGTCGCGACGCAATCAGGTGACGGCGCAGTTGCGGAGCTTGGGTCCCATGCCGGTGGCCAGGAATCTCTCACCGGCGACGCAGGCGAAGATCGCGCAAATTCACCAGCAGTTTGCTGCGGCCTTCCAAGCCGACGCTGCCAAGACGATCGACGAGTACAATGCCACCAAGGCTGATTTGGACCGTCAGTATGCCGCGCTTCACGGGGCCGACGTCGGCGCCACGGGTGCGGCCGCCAAACAGCTGGCCAACTTGCAAAAGCAACGTGGCGATCTGTACGACAAGATCGTCGCTCAGATCAAAAGCGAGACCGCGCGCATCGCGCAAGACCGCGGACTCACCGTCGTGTTCGCGGACGTTGAAGCCACCCCCGGTGGTTACGACTTGACGGACGAAGTTATAAAGGACATCGAGAGTTTACACGAGTGAAGATACGCACGACTATCGCCATTGGACTTGCAGCTGCGGCATTTGCGGCCTGCACGCCCTCTAGCCCGGTGGGGCTGTTGGACGTGGGTCGCATCGCCGCAAACTGGCCGAAGTACCAGAGCTTTCAAAATCAGCTGCAGGCGGACGAGCAGGGAATCGCTTCGAGTAGGGCTAGCAATAGGCAGAAGGCACAAGAGGCCGCCGCCCTTCAAGCTAAGTACGGCCGCATCACGGCGGAACTGACGCAAGAAATCAAGGATGCCGCGGCCAGGGTCGCGCAACAGCGCAACCTCAAGCTGGTCGTGACGCGCGAGGGCGTCGGTTATGGCGGCACCGACATTACACCGGACGTCGAAAAAGCTATGAACATTACCGAGACGGCCACGCCAACTCCGTGACGGCGTAGGCGCCCGATGCTCGGCACACTCGCAGAGCTAGCAGCACGCGTTGGCGGAACCGTCGTTGGCGACGGTTCCGTCGGCATTTTGCGTATCGCTAGCGTCGCCGAAGCCGACGACGGTACGTTGACGTTCGCAACCGACGAGCGCTATCTCGCGGCCGCACTTTCCGGTGGAGCGTCGGCGGTGCTGGTCGACCAGACGCTGGCGGCACGCGGCGCGACCAAACCGCTCATCGCCGTCGGCGACGTGCGCGCCGCGCTGGCCACGTTGCTCCAGAGCCTGCGCTCGCCTCGGCCGCGCGGACCTTTTCGCCACGCGAGTGCGGTGGTGGCGCCCGATGCCGACATCGGCGGCAACGTCTATATCGGGCCGCTCGCCCACGTCGGCGCCGGCGCGCGCATCGGCGCCGACAGCGTGGTCGATGCCGGCGCGTATGTCGGCGGCGGCGCCGTCGTCGGCGAAGGCTGCTGGTTGCATCCGCACGCCAATTTGATGGAGCGCTGCGTCGTCGGCAATCGCGTGGTGTTGCACAGCGGTTGCGTGATCGGCAGCGAAGGCTTTGGCTGGGCGTTCCTCGACGATCGCCTGGAGCGAATTCCGCAAGTAGGCAACGTCCAACTCGACGACGACGTCGAGATCGGCGCGAACACCTGCATCGATCGCGCCCAGACCGGCAGCACGCACATCGGCACCGGCACGAAGATCGACAACCTGTGCCAGATCGGCCACAACTGCAGTATCGGTAAGCATACGGTCATGGCGGCAATGTGCGGGCTTGCCGGCAGCACCCTCATCGGCGATTTTGTAAAAGTCGGCGGGCTAACGACGTTCAAAGGCCACATTACGGTCGGCTCGCACGTCACGATCGCCGGTGCGTCGCAAGTGTGGGGCGATATTGCCGACGGTGCGTTCATCTCCGGAGCACCGGCGCGCGATCATCGCGAGCGCTTACGCCAAGAGGTTCAGCTCCGAAAACTCCCTAAGTTGTTCGACCGTGTGGATGCCCTGGAGCGCGAGCGCCGCGCACGCGAGTAGTGTTACAGGCCCCTAGAGCCGCGATGACCTCGCAGATGACGCTCGCTACTTCGTTCACGCTCGAAGGGATCGGACTGCATACCGGCGCGCCCGCGCGTGTCGACGTGCGTCCTGGCCCAGTCGATTCCGGACGCGTCTTTGTCCTTAAAGGCGACCTGTGCGTTCCGGCGACGGCCGAAAATGTCGTCGACACGGCGCGCGCCACCGTTATCGGTGCGGGCGGCGTGAGCGTCTCGACCGTCGAGCACTTGCTTTCCGCGCTCTTTGGCATGGGCGTTGACAACGCAGAGATCGTGGTTAGCGGCCCGGAGGTTCCGGTCGCCGACGGCAGCGGGGCGACGTTTGCCGACGCGATCGCTGCGGCCGGCGTCGTGGGGCAAGATGCGGAACGGCGACGCTACGAGCTCGACGAGCCGTTCGAGCTGCGCGCGGGCGATCGAGCGGTGATCGCGCTGCCGGCGAACGAGTTTCGGGTGCGCTTCATCGCCGATTTCCCCGCACCGGTAGGAACGCAGTACTTCGACGAGGCGATCACGCCCGAACGTTATCGCGAGGATATTGCACCGGCACGAACGTTCGGCTATCGCCACGAAGTCGAAGGCTTGTGGGCGCGGGGTTTGGCAATCGGCGGCAACCTGGGGAATGCCATCGTCTTCGATACCGATGGGCCGATGCAACCGCTGCGCTGGCCCAACGAAGTCGTGCGGCACAAGGTCCTCGACCTGCTCGGCGATTTTGCGCTCCTGGGGTCGTGGCCGCAATTCGAAGTCATCGCAATCAAGAGCGGGCATGCTCTGCATACCGCCGCCGTCCGCGCACTGCGCGAGAAACGTGAACCAAGTGGCTGAACTCGACATCCGGCAGATCATGGAGATCTTGCCGCACCGCTATCCATTTCTGTTGATCGATCGTATCCTCGAGCTCGAGCCGGGCGTGCGCGCGCGCGGTTACAAGAACATCACCTTCAACGAGCCGGTGTTCCAGGGACACTTTCCGGGGAACCCGCTCTTTCCTGGAGTCCTGATGATCGAGGCGATGGCTCAGCTCGGCGGAACCGTCGTACTCGAGCCGGGCGAGTTTTCGCGCAAGACGCCCTACCTTGCCGGCATTGACAAATGTAAGTTTCGCCGCCCGGTCGTTCCCGGAGATCGCCTCATGATGTCGGTCGAGCTGCTGCGCCACAAGCGGAATATTGGCTGGGTCGGTACCGAAGCGAAGGTGGACGATCAGTTCGTTTGCTCCGCCGAAATGACGTTCTCCATCTCGGCGGACCCGCGCATGTTTGGGGTCGAGTACACGGTACTCAACGCGTGATCCATCCCACCTCGGTCGTCCACCCTAATGCAAAAGTCGCGCGCGGTGCCGAGATCGGTCCGTACTGCATGGTGGGCAAGGACGTCAGCATCGGTGCCGGTACGGTCTTGCAGGCCAACGTCATCGTCAACGGGTGGACGGAGATCGGCGAGAACTGCATGTTCTACCCGTTCGCGACGATCGGCGCCGCCTCGCAGGACCGCAAGTATCAAGGAGAGCGCGCGTACACCAGGATCGGCAACAATACCACGGTTCGCGAGTACGTCTCGATTCAGCGCGGGACCGGAGAAGGCTCGGCGACGACGGTCGGCTCGGATTGCTTGTTACTCGCCTACGTGCACATCGCTCACAACTGCGTCATCGGCGATGGCGTCACCATGAGCAACCTTGCGCAACTCGCCGGCCATTGCGAAATCGGCGACCACGCGACCATCGGCGGAATGACCGGACTGCATCAGTTCACGCGCGTCGGCCGCTACGCAATGATTGGCGGAGCCAGCAAGGTGCTCAAGGATTGCCCGCCGTTCTTCCTGATCGAAGGCGCGCCGGCGGAGCCCAACGGTTTGAACTCGGTGGGCTTGCGCCGCGCCGGGTTCAGCGTCGAGGAGCGCGGCGAGATAAAACACTTCTACCGCCTGTTGTACGCGTCGAAGCTCAACGTCTCTCAGGCGCTCGAAACCATGCGTGAGGAGGTAAGGACCGAGCCGGGACAAGAGATCATCACCTTCGTCGAAGCCACCTCGCATCGCGGCATCGCGAAGTGACGCGGTGCGCTACTTTTTCTCCACCGGTGAACCGTCTGGCGAACTGAGCGCTATCGCGCTGGCGAAGGAAATTGCCAAGCTCGATCCAGCGGCGGAATTCGAAGGGATCGGCGCGGAGCGCATGCGCGAAGCCGGCTTCACCCTGTGGCGCAATAACACCGGCTGGGCCAGCATGGGACCGCTGGCCGCGGCGCCGCGCATTCCGCGTTTGCTCGCCATCATGCTGCGGACCGCGGCGCACATCGCGCGCAGTCAGCCGGACCTGGTCATTCTGGTCGATTTCGGCGTATTCAACCTGCGCTTGGCAAACAGATTGCGCCGCCGGTACGGCTACGAGCTGCCGATCATCGACTGGTTTCCACCGGGTGCCTGGCTCGACAGAGAACGAACCGCGCGAGCGGTGGCGACGCTGACGGTACCGCTCACCGCGTTCGCGCATCAATACGAGTTTTACAAGCAGCTCCGGTTACCGATCGTGTTCTTGGGCCATCCCTTGGCGGATAGCTATACGCTGCGGCCGCCGCGACCGGCGCCCGCTTCCGACGCCGGCACGGTTGCAATCTTACCGGGAAGCCGCCGTGGCGAGCTGCGCCAGCACATCCCGGTGCTGCGCGATGCGTATCTGGCCTTGCGCCGTCGGCGCCCGCGCCTGCGCGCGGTCATTGGCGCCGCGAACAAACGTTGCGAGACGATGTTGCGGTCGGCCTTCGCCGGCGTTCCCAACGTGACGATCGCGAACGGTGTTGCGGCGGCGATCGGCGATGCCGACGCAGCGTGGGTGTCGTCGGGTACGGCGGTTCTTGAGACGGCGCTCTCCGGCGTTCCGTCGGCGGTGTTGTACGTCATTCCGCGAATATTGGTGCGCCACGCGCGGCGGATTTATTCGGGCACGTTCATTGCTCTGCCGAACTTAATTTTGCAGCGCGAGGCGCTTCCGGAGTTGCTGCAAGAAGCGGCGACGCCCGCGGCGCTGTGCGAAGCGATGGAGCGGCTCCTGTGGAATCCGGAGCGGCAGTACGCGGATCTCACCGGCCTGCGCGCGGCGCTGGGACCGCCCAAAGCGCTGGAACGTAGTGCCGAGTTTGCGGTCGCGGTTGCGCACGCCGGACGGCAGTGATCCGCTTCTACCACACGTCGGATATGCACGACCATCGCGGTTTCGTCGCGCGTCTGCGCGCACTGCTCGCCGAGCGGCCGGGCCTGCTGTTCGACAGCGGCGACTCCCTGCGCGGAAGTCAAACCGTCTACTATCGCCGCGAACCGATCCTCGGGCAGATCGATAGCGCAGGCTACGCCGCGCAAGCGATCGGCAATCGCGAGTTTCATTACCTCTACCGCCTGCTGCGGGCGCGCGCCGCTCGCATGCAACACCCGCTGGTCTGCACCAACTTGAGCGATGTCAAGGGGCGGCCGCTGCCGTTCGTACCGGCGCTGACGTTTTCGTCGCGCGACGCCGGCGACGCCGGCGCGAACGCGTTCACCATCCACGTCCTCGGACTGCTCATCATGCAGTATCCCGTCGGCAGCCGCTGGGAACGGGTCTTCGGCTGGCGCTTTAGCGATCCGTGGGACGCCATCGCGCCGTACGCCGCCACGATTCCCGACGGCGATGCGCTGGTCGTGCTCTCGCACGTGGGATTGTCGCTCGACCGTACGCTCGCCCAGCGCGTTCCCCGTATCGACCTGATTCTGGGCGGTCATTCCCACGATACGCTCTACGAACCGGAAACGGTCAACGGCGTGCCGATCGTGCACGCCGGGCCGTACGCGCGCTACGTCTCGCGAACCGAGCTGGAGTACGATGCTCAAAACCGCCGATTTGCGGTGACCGACTTCGCGTTGCTGCCGCTCTTGGGCGTGCGATGAGCGAGGTTCTTTTTGTGAGCAACGGTCACGGCGAAGTGTCGATCGCCGCACGCATCGCCCAAGAGTTGGCCGCGCTGCGACCCGACCTGATCGTCGATCATTTGCCGCTCGTCGGAGATTTTGGGCATCCGTCGGTCATGCGCGACGTCGGGCCGCGCGCGGTGATGCCCAGCGGCGGACTGCTGGCGATGGGAAACGTGCGCAACATCTTGCGTGACCTCGGCGGCGGACTTATCGGACTCACCGTGGCGCAGCGAAGGTTTTTGCGAGCGGCTCGCGGCCGCTATGCGGCCGTGGTTGCCGTCGGCGACGTGTATGCGCTGGTCATGGCTTTGCAGGCCGGCGCTCCGACGGTTTTTGTGGGAACGGCCAAGAGCGTCTACGTGGCGCCCTACGGGAAAGGCGAGACGCGAATGTTGCGCCGGGCTCGCGCCGTCTTCGTGCGCGACGTGGCGACGGCGAAAGCGCTGCGGCGCGCCGGCGTCG
>JBPYDW010000007.1:0-4040 GCA_051986335.1 Vulcanimicrobiaceae bacterium
CGTCGACTTTTTACTCGGCCGTTCGGAATCCCGCCACGGTAGCGCAGGCCGCTATTCTACCGTGACCGTCTTGGCGAGATTGCGCGGCTGGTCGACATCTTTGCCCTCGATGTCGGCGATGTGATAGGCCAGTAACTGCAGCGGAATGATATTGACGATCGGCGAGAGCAGTTCGTCAACCTTCGGTACCCAAAAGACGTAGTCGGCAACGGCCTTGATTTCATCGTCGCCGTGGTTGGCAACCACGACGATCGGCGCTTCACGGGCTTTGGATTCCGCCAGATTTGAGAGAATCTTGTCGCGCACGCGGCCGTCGGTGGCAATGCCGACGACCGGAACGGCGGAATCCAACAGTGCAATCGGTCCGTGCTTCATTTCGCCGGCGGCATAGCCCTCGGCGTGGATGTAGGAGATCTCCTTGAGCTTGAGCGCGCCCTCGAGCGCCGTTGGAAAGTTGATGTAGCGCCCGATGAACAGCACGCTCTTCGCCTTACGAATGACGTTGGCGATGCGCCGTATTTGATCCGAGGTGTTGAGCACGACGTCGATCGAGGCCGGCAGCAGCTTGGTGTTTTCGGCGATCTCGCGCAAACGCTCGATCGGGGCCGTTTGCCGCACGCGTGCCAGATACAGCGCGAAGAGGGTCATCGCGATCGTCTGAGAGACGTACGTTTTGGTGGCGGCGACGCCGATCTCCGGACCGCCGCGCGTGTACAACGTCCCGTCCGCAACGCGCGTGAGGTGCGAACCGAGCACGTTGCAGATGCCGAGAACGGCGCTTCCGGCCTGCTTGGCAATTTTTACCGCTTCCATCGTGTCCGCGGTCTCACCCGATTGCGACATGGCGATCGTCAACGCCGCATCGTCGATCACCGGATCGCCGTAGCGAAACTCACTGGCCAGCTCCATCTCAACCGGCAAGCGCACCAGCGATCGCAGCAGGTACATGCCGACCATGCCGGCGTGATAGGCCGTGCCGCAGCCGGTGATCGCGATCTTGCTGATGCGCTCCAGCCTCTCCCGCGAGATCGATCCCAGCTGGTCGGCCAGCTGCACGTCGCCGGCGTCGTCGATGCGTCCGGCCAGCGTCTCCTTGATCACGTTGGGCTGCTCGAAGATCTCCTTGAGCATGAAATGCTTGAAGCCGCCCTTTTCGGCGGAGCTCGCATCCCACGTCACCTGGACGACATCGCGCGAGATCGGATTACCGTCGTAGTCGGACAACTTCCAGCCATCGCGACTTACGACGACCATCTCGCCCTCTTCCAGGATGATCTGCTTTCGCGTGTATTGCAAGATCGCCGGCGTGTCCGAGGCAACGAAGTTCTCGCCTTCGCCGATGCCGACGATCAGCGGCGAAGCGCCGTTGCGGGCGAAGATCAAGCGATCGGGTTCTTCGGAAGAGATCACTCCCAGCGCGTAGGCCCCGCGCACCTCTTTGAGCGTACGTCGCACCGCCTCTTCTAGGTTGCCGCGATTGTGCAGTTCGATGAGGTGGGCGATAACCTCGGTATCGGTTTCGCTTCTGAACGTGTGCCCGAGTTCCAGCAGCCGAGCCCGCAGCGGGGCATAGTTCTCGATGATGCCGTTGTGGATCACCGCGATCTGCCCGCTGCAATCCATGTGGGGATGGGCGTTTGCGTCGGAAGGACGGCCATGCGTTGCCCAGCGGGTGTGACCGACGCCGACGGTGCCCGACAGCGCCTCGCCGTTACGCAGGCGCTCCGCTAGGCGCGCGAGCTTGCCTTCCGCCTTCGAGCCGGTCAGTCTCCCGGCGGCATCAATAACCGCGACGCCCGCCGAGTCGTAACCGCGATACTCGAGGTGCGCGAGGGCATCCAAGATGACCGGGACGCTGTCCCGGCTACCGATATATCCGACGATTCCACACATAGCTGAAGCTTATGCCCAGACGAAGGCTATTTGATGCCTTCCCGGGTGCGGTGATAGGTGATGCGCCCTTCAGCGATCTCGTCGAGCGCGATCGACACCGGCTTGTTGGGGTTGATATCGTCTTTGTCGACCAGCGGCTCGCTGGTGAAATATTCGCGGCGTTCGGTTGCCGGCTGCTGTTGAACGCGAATCCAGTTATTCAACTGGCGCGCGCGTTTGGTAACGATGTTTACGAGGCTGAACTTCGAGTCTGCATGCTCCAGCAGCACGTCGAGATCGCCGAATACGGTCTTGCTCATGTAGTTAGGAGTCTTCTACCTTCTTGATGGTGTCATCGCCGTAGCGATGGATTCTAAAACGTTCGGCATGGAGGATCGCCTCCAAGTCGTGAACCGCGTCGCCGGAGCGTTGCTGTTCGTTGATGACGATGTAATCAAAATTACGAATGTACTTCACTTCCTTGTTGGCTATCTCTAAACGACGTGCGATCTCGTCGTTGGTCTCCGTGCGCCGGGCCAGCAAGCGCTCGCGCAAGTTCGTAAACTTGTCCGGCAGCAAAAAGATCAGCACCGCCTCGGGATAGCTATCCTTGACGGCGAGCGCGCCGTTGACTTCCGGCTTCATAATGAGGTCGTAGCCTTCGTTCAGGGTCCGCTCGACGAAATCGCGAGGCGTGCCGTAGAGATTCCCGTTGTATTCGCGCCACTCCAAAAATCCGCCCGCCGCAATGCGCCGCTCGAACTGTTCGGGGGTCAAGAAAAAGTAATGGACTCCCTCCTCCTCGCCCTCTCGCGGCTCCCGGGTCGTCGCCGAGACCGAGTAGCGAAGACGCGCCATGCGGTTGCGCAGCGCGTCTACCAGGGTATCCTTGCCGGCCCCCGACGGGCCGGAGACGACGAACAGCAGTCCTGGACCGTGAACCAACGTTGCTCCCTAAACGGCCGGGCTCATGTTCGCATCGGCGGGTGCCCCGGCCTCTCCTCAGACAGTCTGATGGCAGACGATCGAGCGCATCGAACCGATGGCGGCCTGGTCGGCCGGCGCGCCGTGCGGCCGGGTGTAGCTTACCAGCGTCGCCTGCGACTCGCGGATGACGAAAGCTTGCTCCAGCGTCCTCGGCGGCTTGCCGCCGGTGAACGTGGCCAGCCCGCCCAGCCCGGGGCAGTCCGGGAAGGGCAGCACGTTGACGAGGTGGACTCCGGGGTTTTGCAGGACCACATTGATGGTCTGCTGACCGGCGAGGTCCTTGAGCGTGCCGCTGAAAGGTTGCGTGCGGACCTGGAACGTCTGGCCGTTGCTAGTCCAGGTCTGGTTTCCGGCGTCGGTCCAGCCGGCCGGGTGACCGGCCTCGCTGCCGCAGGCGACCAAAGCGGCAAGTAAGAACGCGGCCCGCGCCCCCTTGCGAAATCGATCCATCATCCTAGCGATATTCTTATGCTAACCGATTGGCTCCTAACCCGTCGCCTGGCGCGCGAGCTCGACGAGCTGCTGGCCGGCTCGCGGGTGCGCGACGTCGGAGCCCTTTCCGACGGTCGCGTTGCTCTCGCGCTGTGGCGCGGCGGTAGGACGCGGCTGTTATGCATCGACACGTTCGGGTCGCCGCCGTTGATAACGATCGAAGACGTCGAGCTGCCGATCGCCGCCGAACCGGGATTTGTGCGGGCCTTGGGTGCCGCGCTGCGGGGAATGCTGCTCCACCGGGTATCGTCCGCCGAACACGAGCGCATCGTCCGGCTCGATTTCCGCGTGCACTCACGCTTTGGCGTCGCCGCCGACGCGTCGCTGGTGATCGAACTGATCCCGCGATTCGGCAACGTCATCTTGCTGCGCGATCGCACCGTTGTGGCCGCGCTACGCGAGTTCTCGCCGGCCGACAATGCGCGGCGCAGCATCCTTGCCGGCCATTCGTACCAGCCACCTCCCGTCGATGCGCGTGCCAAGATCCCGAAACTCATCGCTCAAAGTTACGAACCGGCGCAAGCCGATAGCATCGTCGATCGCTATGGCGCGCCCGACGCGCCGCTCGAGCCGGTCTTCGTCTACCGCCGCAATGGCGAGTTGCTGCAGGCGCACGTTGCCGCACTCGGCGCCCTCGCCGACGCACAGTTCACGCGCGCGGCGTCGTTGTTGCCGGTGCTGGCAGAGTA
>JBPYDW010000008.1:0-2648 GCA_051986335.1 Vulcanimicrobiaceae bacterium
CGAAATGCAGTGGCGCAGCTCGTTCGCCGACGGCGATCTCCAGCGCGTCGGCGCGAAACTGTGGACCGGGGCGCCAGGCAACGACCACCATCACCGCGCCGCAGCCCTCGCCGCCGACGACCTCGTCCTCAACCGTCAGATTGATGTCGATTCTCCGCGTCTTCCCGTCGACCGCAGTCTGCATGCACGCCTCGACGATCTGCGTTTCGTAACAACCGGCGCCAATATTGCCGACGATGCGTCCGCCCCCCTCGACGGCTATCGTCGTCCCAATCGGCGCGGTTTGCGCTTCGCGCAACTCGACGAGCGTCGCCAATGCAAAGTTGCGGTCTTCCGCCAGCCACTCCGCGGCGGTGGCATACACCTCACGCACTAACGGGCATCCGCGCGCGCCGTCCAAGGTTGGTCAGCGCGTCCAAGTCATCCAGCGAGGTGAGCGTCGCCACAAAAGGCAACGCGGCTTGCATGCCGTGGGCCGATGGCACGTAGCCGGGTTTATCGGCATGCGGATTGACCCAAGCGATCGCCGCACTGCGGCGAGCGATCTCGTGCATCGCCCTGCGCAGTTGCGGAATGTCGCCGACGTCCAAACCATCGCTAACGACGATCACGAACGTTTGATCGCTCAGACGCGCACCGTAGCGCCTAACGAACTGCGTGAGGCTCGCGCCGATGCGCGTGCCCCCGCCCCAGGCTTCGCCCAAATCCTCAAAGCGATACGGGACGCCGCGGCCGGCGGCGCGCAACTCTCGCGTAATCTCGCGCAACTCGGTGCTGAACAGGAAGGCGCTGGCGCGCCGCGTGCGACGGCAGAGCGCGTGAGCAAACTGCAGCATGCGCTCGGCATTCTCGCTCATCGAACGGCTCCCGTCCAGCAGCAAAACGAAACGCGGATTACGCAACGGATGCCCGAGCATTCGCGGCACGATCGCTTCGCCGCCGGTGCGCAGGCCGGCACGCAGCGTGCGGCGCAGATCGAAGCGCTCGCCGTGCGGTTGCGGTTTCCAGCGCAGCGACCGCCCGAGTTCGAGACGCTTCACTAAACGATTCGCTTCGGCATAGGCAACGTCGAGCCCAACGCTTGGTATCACCGGCGGTTGAGCACCGGCCGCAGCCGGACTGTAGCGCGCGCGCATTCCTTGCCACGCTTCGCCCAAACTCGGCGCATCGGGCTGCGCCGACGGTCGCAAAGCGCCGCCGGCAATTTCTTCGGGAGGCCCATCGCCCGCGGGCGTATGCTGTGACGCGCCGCGTTGACTCTCCGCCGCGTCGGCGCGGTCACGTGCGAGACGATTGCGTTGCGCGTGCTGCGGCTGGGCGACGCCCAATGGCTGCGTCGAAAAGAATGCCGCAAACTCCCGATCGAAGATTTCGATCTCCTGCGGGCGGCTGCACAACACCGTGCGCAGCGCGGCGGCAACGCGCGCGCGCTCGGGCAGGCCCACCGTCTCTATCGCGCGCAGGGCTTCGCGCGTCTCACGCGGTCCAACGCTAAAGCCGTGCTCCGAGCGCAAGCGCCGGCAAAACACGACCATCTTCTCGACGAGATTATCGCTCATCGCCGGTTCGCCCGAACCGAACCCAGACCGTAGTCGGCCTCCGGCGGCTCCTTCGCCGTCCGGTGCGGATCGGGCGTGAGCAGCGGCTCGTACTGTGGCCGCAACGATCGCAGCAGCTCCCAGTCCTCTTGCACCTTCAAAATGCAACCGGCAGTTTGTTCCAACGTCGTTTCGTCGAGCGCATCGCGATGCAACCGCACCAGCGCCAGCGCCCAGTCCAAACTCTCGGCGGTTCCCGGCACTCGCTGAAACGGTTGCGCCCGCAAAAACTCCATGAAGCGGGCGATCTGGCGTGAAAGGCGTTGGTTGATGCCGGGTAGCCGCGCGTTGAGGATTTCAACTTCGCGCTCGAACGACGGATAGCCGATCCATAGATAGAGGCAGCGCCGGCGCAATGCGTCGGAGAGGTCGCGCGTTCGATTCGACGTCACGATCACCACCGGCCGCGCTTTGGCGCGCAGCGTGCCGATCTCCGGAATCGTCACCTGAAACTCGCCGAGCAGTTCGAGCAGGAACGCCTCGAACGCTTCCTCGGCGCGATCGATTTCATCGATCAGCAACACCGGTGCTTTCTCTTGCGAAATCGCTTCCAGCAGCGGTCGCGCCAATATGAACGGCTCGCTAAAGATTTGCGTCTCGCGCTCTGCAACCGAGATGCCTTGATTCTCGGTGAGCCGGATGTGCAGCAACTGTTTGGGGTAATTCCACTCGTACAGGGCGCTGGCCGCATCGAGCCCTTCGTAGCATTGCAGCCGGATGAGCTGCGTGTTCAGCACCTCGGCGAGCACTTTTGCGCTGTCGGTCTTACCGACACCGGCCGGCCCTTCGACCAGCAACGGCTTTTCCAGGGCTAGCATCAGCTCGATCGACGTCGCGAAATCGTTGTCGGCGATATAGCCGCTCTTAGCGAACTTTTCGCGAATCTTTTCTGCGTTCACGCGTGCGCCGCGACTGCGTAGTGCCGCGGATCCGCCACGAACGCCGCGTGGCATTGCGCGCAGCAGAAGTAATACGTCTGGCCATCGTGTTCGGCGCGATGCGACGCGGCTGTGACCGCGACGTCCATGCCGCAGACCGGATCGGCCGCCA
>JBPYDW010000009.1:0-10258 GCA_051986335.1 Vulcanimicrobiaceae bacterium
CCCGCAACCGGCTCGCGTCGACGTAATCCACGGCGAGCGTTGCGTACTGCGGGTAAGCGCCGGTACGGTCGTCGACCGAGCGCAGCTCGCGGGAGCGACCGCTCTCGATCAGCTCGCGAAACGCGGCGCTGCATTCGCCGTTAAACAGCGCCGTGAAAATAGCGCCGTAAGGATAGTGCGGCAGCGCAACGTCCATCTCGACGTCGGCAAATGCCCGCAGTACTTCGAGCGATTGGTGAAAGTTCTTCACCACCGCCGGTTGCGTCTTTTTCGTCGCGTTTTTCAGGACGCCGATACGCGGGCGCTTGCCGGCCGTGCGGAACGGCATGCTGCGGGCCGTCGTGTCGCGTGGATCGGCGCCGGCAACGATCTTCACCACCGTCGCGGTGTCGCGCGCCGAACGGCAGATCGGTCCTAACTTGTCCGACGTCCACATCAACGCCATCGCACCGTGCCGGCTGACGCGTCCGTAGGTTGGACGCAAGCCGCTCACGCCGCAGAACGTCGCCGGCACCAAGATCGATCCGTCGGTTTCTGAGCCGATGCTAAAGCCGACGAGTCCGGCCGACGTTGCCGCGCCCGGGCCGCTACTGCTTCCACCACTCCAAAACGCGCGGTTCCACGGCGTGCGCCCCGGTCCGGTAAAGGACGCGTCGGCCTCGTTGTAGCCGAATCCGCCGGCGAGCTCGACCATCGCAAGTTTGGCCAGCAGCACGCAGCCGGCGGCGCGCAGCCGCTGCACCACGGTCGCGTCGAAGTCGAACGTTTGCTCGCGATAGGGCTGGGCGCCCCACGTCGTCGGCGCGCCGACTGCCGCGAGCAGATCTTTCACGCCGTAAGGCACGCCGTGCAGCGGCGAGCGGCGATTTCCCGCACGCAACTCCTTGTCGGCGGTGCGCGCTTCGCGTAGCGCCCGCTCGTGCATAACCGTTACGACCGCACCCAGTTCGGGCCCGTAGGTGTCCAGGCGGGCCAGATACATCTTCGTAAGCTCGACGCTGCTGACGTCCTTACGGGCGATGAGGCGCGCGAGCGTCGTCGCGTCGGCAAAGGCCAGCTTCTCGTCTCCGGTCATGACTCGACCTCGAACGGCGACACCGGTTCGTCGCTATTCTTTAGCCGGCGGCCCTTGGGATTGATGGCCTTGCCCAGATCGTAGGATTGATCGATGGCGGTGGCGATCGACGCGAGCTCATCGTCGGAGAGCGTCTTGTCGAAATCGCGCATGCGCGCGGCCCACGCGCTCGCCGCCGGTGACGGCGGCTTCGGCGTCGGCGTAGTTTTCGGCGACGGCGTCATTGTGGGAGCCGGCGAAGCGGAAGCGGCCGGATTCGCTGCGCCGCCGGGCGCCGCGACCGCGGCGCTTCCGGCTGCAATAGAAACAAGAAACGCTTTACGAGTAGCCATGACGCAGGCGGTTCGCTACCCGCGCGACGGCTCTTTTCGCCACTTTCCGTGGCGCTACACTTCCATGACGACCGGGATGACCACCGGCCGGCGCTTGGTCTTGGTGAAGATCAGCTTGGAGATGCCGCTGCGGATGTGTTCCTTCACGGTTTCGACGTCGCGCATTCCCTCGACCGACATGCCCTCGATCACCTTGCGCGCCTCGGAACGAAGCTCGTCGAGCATACCGTCGGCTTCGGGCGCGTAAAAGACGCCCTTAGTTACGATGTCGGGTCCGGCGATGATGTGCGCCTCCTCCGCATCGATCGAGACCACCACCATGAGGATCCCATCGTTTGAAAGCGTCTTGCGATCGCGCAGCACGCCTTCGCCGACGTCGCCGACGCCCGAGCCGTCCACCAATACGTTGCCGCCGTACGTCTTGCCGATCTTATCGCCGTACGTTGCGGTGAACTCGATAACGTCGCCGTTCTCCACGATGAACACGCTCTCCGGATGGACGCCGGTGCGCTCGGCGAGTTTTCCATGCTGCACCAGCATGCGGTACTCGCCGTGCACGGGAACGAAGTACTCCGGTCGCACGAGATTGAGCATCAGCAACAGCTCTTCTTGCGATGCATGCCCCGATACGTGCGATCTCCCGTCGGTGCCGTGAATGACGGTGGCTCCGATGCGGTAGAGATTGTTGATCGTCTTGTAGACCGACTTCTCGTTCCCGGGGATCGGCGTGGCCGAAATGACCACGGTGTCGCCGGCTACGATGGCGAACTTTTGATGATCGCGTACCGACATGCGCGTCAGGCCGCTCATCGGCTCGCCCTGCGATCCCGTCGTGACCACCACGACCTTATCGTGCGGATGCTGCTCGACGTCCTCGATGCGAATCACCCGATCCGGCGGAATGCGCAAGTACCCGAGTTCGCTGGCAAAGTGCACGACGTTGGTGAGCGATCGACCGAGGAACGCGACTTTGCGGTCGAACCGTACGGCCTGATCGACGACCTGCTGGATCCGCGGGACGTTGGACGCGAACGATGCGACCACGATGCGGCCTTTGGCGTGCGAGAAGATATTGGTAAATGCTTCGCCGACGGTGCGTTCCGACAGTGTGTGCCCCGGCCGTTCGGCGTTGGTGGAATCGGAGAGCATGCATAGCACGCCCTCATCGCCGACGCGGGCGATCGCGGCGAAGTCCGCCGGCCTGCCGTCGATCGGCGTCTGATCGAACTTGAAGTCCCCGGTGTGAAAGATCGTTCCGACCGGCGTGCGCAGGGCCAGCGCGCAGGCTCCCGCCAGCGAGTGATTGACGTGAATGAACTCGGTATCGATGGATCCGTAGCGCACGCGATCGCCGGGCTGCACGGAAACAAAGTCGACTTCGCCAAGCTTTTGCTCGCGCGACTTCGCCTTAATCAGCGCGATCGTAAGCGGCGTGGCGACTACCGGCAGACTGGGAAACTCGCGTAGCAGGTACGGGATGCCGCCGATGTGATCTTCGTGACCGTGGGTGACGAGCAGCGCTCGAAACTTGTGCGCGCGCTCGCGGAGATAGGTGAAGTCGTTGATGACGATGTCGACGCCGAACATCTCGTCGTCGGGAAACATGAGCCCGCAATCGACCGCAACGATATCGTCGTTGGTCTCGATCAGCGTCATGTTACGGCCGATCTCGCCGCAACCGCCCAGGGGAATGATTCGGACGTACGGCTCGTCGGGGGGCTTGGGGACGATCAGCGTGTCGGCGTTCATCTTTATTGTATAGCGGCGAACTTTGCTCGCCGCTTGGCGCTCCGTTCGACTTTTCCCACTACTCGGCAAAAATCGAACTGCGCGCCCCCACGCTGACTACGCCGCGTGGGCCCCCTTTCTCGTAGCGATATTGTTGAGAGGAGCCAAGGTGGGATGGACCTCGCGATGCCAACCTTGCGAGCGCTCTACCAGACGGCCGCTTTGGCGGCCTGGCTTCTGATTCTACTGGGCGCCCCAGCCGGTGCCAAGGACAAACATCACCCCTGTGCCCTCCGGCTGGCACAAACGCCGCCGCCAGCGGCGGCGCTCTACTCCCAACGGGCATTGCGCCAGGCGCGCAGCATCATTCAATTGCGGATGCTGGAGCTGCGAAAAGAGCGGCTCGCCTGCATCCAGGAAGTGCTCGAGCGGCGCCTGCCGCGCGACCTCTTGTGGGATAAGAACGCGCGCACGCGCTACCGCGGCGCGCTGCCGCCTTGCTTGCACGACGAGGGGGCCCTTTCAAGGTAGCGAAATCGCGGCCTTATGGAACAGCAAGCGCAAGCTACACCCATGCGGTCCAACGGACTGTCCACGCTCGTCAACACGGTCGTAGCTCCCAAAGAAGCGTTTGAGACGCTGCGCGACGCGCCCACCTGGGGATGGGCCTTCGTCATCACCGTGGTGATCCTACTGATCGGCTACGTTCTGCTGCTGCCCGCATCGCATCACGCCAGCGCCGCCTTCATTCAACACCTGCAAGCCACCAACGCGAACCTTGCCGGGATGAGCGACGAAGCCAAGGCGAAGATGGTGCACGACGCGGCTCATCCCGGCCCGGTGCGTGACACCTTCAATGCGGTGTTCAGCGTTGTCACCTTGCTCGTCGTCGCGCTGCTCAACTCGGTCTTCACCCTGCTCGGCAACGCGCTCGGCGGCGGGGATGCGAACTTCAAGAAACTCTGGTCGGGGTCGATGAACATCGCCGCGCCGACATTCGGCTTGGCCCAGTTGACCGCCGGGATTATCGGCTGGCTGCGCGGCGCCGATAGCTTCAACTCGATCATGGACCTCTATCGCGTCGTGCCGGGGCTGGGATGGATCTCCTACGGCATGCACGGCTTTGCAGCCGGATTCTTCTCGGCGATCAGCGTGTTCGTCATCTGGGGGCTGATCCTCAATGCGTTGATGCTACGCTACCTGGCGCGGGTCGGGCCCGGCGTGGCGTGGGGGGTGGCAATCCTCATCGCGCTTCTGGGAGCGCTATTTGCCGGGGCAGTGGCGAATTTCTTCGGTTAGAAACACGATTGACGCCCAGCGGTATATATCGGCAAAGAGCTCTATTCTCGCACGGAGATCGCGTTTGAAGCTTCCCGGCCTTCTATTGTCGGGCGTGCTGGCGGGCATTGCCGCATGCCTTCCGGCCGTTGCTTCTGCGCAAGGCTCGCCGATGACGCTCGCCCAGGCGGTTCGGTTGGCGCTTGCCCACGATCCGGGGGTTCAGCAGAATGCGGCTTCACTGACCCTGGCCGTGAACAATCTCGCCAAGCAAAAGGGTCAGTCGTTTCCTACTCTGTCGGGCCAGCTCGAAAGCATGCTGCAAAAGAGCATGAACTACAATAACTATGCGGTGATCGGGGCCGTTCCGCAAAACGTCTTTAGCCAGAACACCGCCCAAGTGTTGAGCAGTCAATATACGCTCAACTCCGGCGGCTTGAACTTCATCCAGCTCGACGAATCGAAAGCGCAAGTCAGTTCTTCTCGCGCTACGCTGCAGCGTTCGCAGGATCAGCTCGCTTCCAGCGTTACCAACAATTTCTTCGCGATCGTCCAGCGGCAAGAGGCGGTGCTGATCGATCGCAGCGATCTGAATTACCAAACGCTGCTGGTCGAGAACGCTCAGGCGAAAGAGCGAGCCGGCGTAGCGGCGGGCGTAGACGTCTTGAGGGCGCAGGTCGCGGAGTCGAAGAGCCGCTCGACGCTCGTCGCCGATGAGGCGTCGGTGCAAGACGCCACCGAATCGCTGGCGCAAAGTATCGGCGCGCCGTTGGACACTAGCTTTGCAGTGCCGAAGACCATTCCGCATCCGGCACTGCCGCACGGCACGGTTGATGGACTGGTCGCAATCGCGGAGAAGGAACGGCCCGACGTCGCTTCGGCAGCCTTCAACGTTCGCAACACGCAACTCATCCGCAAGGGCTGGGATCGCGAACTCTTTCCGCAGGTGCAGCTGAACGCTGCGTTCGGCAATCAGTTTTCGCCGACGACCGCGGTGCTGGAGCAACAAGACATCAACATGCAGTTTGCGCAGAACAACGCGATGTTGATCGCCCAGGGATTGCCGCCGCTGCCACTCTCCGAACGGCCGGTCGTCCCGCGCGGTTCCCCGGGCTTTTGGCAAGTTCAAGCGATTTCGACGTTCACGCTTCCGCTGGTGGACTACGGTGAGCGCCGAACCGAGAAGATCAACGACGACGCTCAGGTGGCAAGCGCTCAAGCATCGCTAGCTACCGTGCAGGGTCAGGCCGAGCTCGACGTGCGCGAAAGCTTCCGATCCGCGCAGACGGCACTCGCCCAAGAGACCTACGCGCAACAGGAGACCAGGCTGGGTACGGAGGCGGCCCGCATCGCCCAGCTCCAGTACGCCAACGGAATCATTTCTTATACCGACGTTTCCAACGCCCAGCAGACAAGCGTTCAGGCGCAGAATGATTTGGTTCTCGCCCGCGTTAGTTACGTTGAGGCGGTGGTGCGCCTGCGCGTGGCGCTTGGGATCTTCGACCCACAGGCCGCCGTCGCCGACCTCCAGTAAACTGAGAAACTAATGAATCGCTACGTGAAGTTCGCAATCGTCCTGGCCGTGCTCGCCATCCTCATCGGCGCGGGCGTGCTATTCGGCCGCCGCGCCGACGACGCGATGGCGGTTCCCGCCAAGGCTGTCAGCTTGCAGACGTTCCAAACCAAGCTGGCCGAAAGCGGCACCATCCAGCATCCGGGGGTCGAAACGATTCCGACGCTCGCCGCCGGCAACCTGAACGCGCTCTACGTGAAGGCCGGCGATGCAGTTACCGCCGGGCAGCTTTTGGCAACGATTGAAAACCCCACGGCCGAATCCGACGCCGCCGGATCGCAGGCCGACTATCAGTCGGCGGAGGCCAACACCTACACCGCCCAAGTCCAAGAGCGAAACGCCCGAGTACAGTACCAAGCATCGGTCAACTCGGCGAAGAGCGCGCTCGATCTGGCCAAGAGCGTTTACGACTCCGACGTGATCCTCTACAAGAACAAAGCTATCCCGCGCCAGCAACTGGACAGCGACCGCTCGAAACTCGTACAAGCCCAAGTAACGTACGACCAAGCCGAGCAACAACTCCAGCTTGGAGCGGTCTCCGGATACGGAATAAACAGCGTGCAGTCCGCCGAGGCGGCCGCGCGTAAAGCGCAGATCGTCAACGCGCAAAATCAGCGGCAGGTCAGCTTCACCCGCATCGTTGCCCCCTTCGACGGCGTCATTCAGACGGTCGCGGCGGAGACGAACGATCCGCTGCGCACGATTCAGATCGGCGATCCGGTCACCGCCGGCCAAGCGCTCTTCACCATCGCGCGCAACGACCGCTTCATCGTGCAAACGCAGGTTGACGAACAGGACATCGCGCAGGTCAGCGTCGGCCAGCGCGCTCAGATCTCCGGAGAGGACTTCGGTTCGACAACGTTCCCCGGCCGGGTGGCCATCATCGCGCCCACCGCGCAGAAGTCCACCGACGCCTCCTCGACGTCGAAGCAGGTGCTTACGACGGTCGCTGTCGACAGCAACTCGCCGATGCTTCGCGACGGTATGACCGCCGACGTCGACATCTACACCAACCAGATTTCCAACGTGATGATGGTTCCGAACGCCGCCATCGTTAACGATGAAGGCAAGAAATACGTGTACGTCATCCGCTCGGGCGTCGCCAAGAAAACACCGGTCACGACCGGAAAGAGCAACGACACGCGGACCATCGTCAAGACCGGCATCGCCGTCGGCGACGTCGTCGTCTCTAAGCCGACCGGTCTGGACGACGGCACGCGGGTAACGATCGCAAAGGCCTCCCCAAGCCCGACCGCAACGGGGACTTAGTGGCCTGTAACGGCGGGATGTTGCGGTGACTCGGCTGCTCGAGTACGCGCGCGAAGCCGTGGACGCGCTGTGGCGTAATCGCACGCGCACGATCCTAACGATGCTCGGCATGATCATCGGCACCGCCTCGGTGATCGCCGTCTTCGGCATAAGCCGCGCGTCGGCGTCGGGGATTGCGGCAACGATCTCCTCGTTCGGCGTTCCGGCCGCGTTCGTGACGGCGGATCCGACCCAGAATTTCCCGGCGATGGCCGCGATCCAGTACCGCGACGTCGCGCAAATCCGAGCCGCGACCACGGGCATCGTCGACGAAATCGATCCGAACTACTCCAAAGACTACAACGTGCGCGCCGGCGATGTGACCGGCGTAGAGAACGTGCAAGCAATCGGCGCCTATGCGCCCGCCGACCGGCTCCCGATGCGTGAAGGCCGCAAGATCGATCAAGAAGAGGTCGACGACGCGGCGCGGGTCGCGACCATGACCTACGACATGGCCGATAAGTACTTCCCCAACGGCAACGCGGTCGGCTCGTGGATTACGATCAATGGGTCGCGCTACGCGATCGTCGGCGTGTACGCGCCGATCAACGGCAGTCTGTTCAACTCGCTGGCCGGCACCGGACAGATCTACATCCCGTACACGACCTTTCACCGCGTCGTTCCCGGACCGGTCGATTCACTGCTGGTCTACCCGACCGATCCAAACAACGCCGACGCCGCCCTCGACGCGGTTAAGGCCGAGCTGCAACACATCCATTCGACGAAGGCAAAGTACTTTACGGCGAGCGGGGCTGGAGCGCTATCGATCTTTCAGAACGTGCTCAATATCGTCTCCACCGGTCTTTCGGCGATCGGCGCCGTCGCGCTGATCGTTGCCGGTATCGGCATCATGAACATCATGCTCGTGTCGGTGGTCGAGCGGACCCGAGAGATCGGCATCCGCAAATCGATCGGCGCCAGCCGGACCGATATCGCGCTGCAGTTCTTGATGGAGTCGATCATCTTGGCGATTCTCGGCGGCGGCACGGGAATGCTGATCGGCCTGTTAGCGACGGTCGGCGCGGCGACGTATATTAGCAAACAACTCGGAGCGGCGATCGTTCCCTATCTCCTGCTCGTCTGCGTCGCGATCGCGTTCTCGATCGGCATCGGTATGGCGTTCGGTCTGTATCCGGCGGTGCGCGCCGCGCGTCTCGATCCGGTGGAGGCGCTTCGCTCATGATGTACGTCGAGGAAGCGCTGCGCGTCTTGTTCGCCAACAAGATCCGCTCGTTTCTCACCGTGATCGGCTTGATCATCGGGGTCGCCGCCGTCATCGCCATTCAGGTTTTGGGGAAAGGCATGTCCGGCGCCGTTTCGGGAACGCTCGGCACGTTGAACGACAACTCGTTTATCCTCTTTCCTAACGGCACTCAGGCCAACTTTGCCAAAGCTGCCATTCGCCTCTCCGATCTCAACGACATCAAGCAGAACGTGCCCGGCATCACCGATGCGCTCCCCGCCGGAGGGCAGCGCGAGCTCGTGCACCTCGGTCATCAGGAATACCGCCTAACCATCGTGGCCGACGGGGTCAACCGCGTGAACACGCAGCCCCTCGCCGAAGGGCGTCTGTTCACCCAAGACGACATCGACGGCAACGCGTACGTTACCGTGCTCAGCCACAACGCGTACACCAAGCTCTTTCCCGATGGGGAGGACGCCATCGGCAAGAGCATCTACGCCGGGGACGCACGTTACGTGGTCATCGGCGTGCTTACGCCTCCACCGACCGGCTTCATCAACGTCAACTTCGGCGGCGACGTCTCGATCCCGTATACCGTCTACATCGACCGCTATCTGCGCGGCAAATACGCCTTTGCCGGAAAGTTCATCGTCGATCCGAGCGTCAACCTCGCCGCAACCGAGGTGGCGGTTATCGACGAACTGCGCAAACTTCACAAGGATGCCAAAGGCGCGCAGTACCAGACGTTCGACAAGCAAGCCTTTTCGAACGGCGTCGGTCAACTGTTCAACGTGCTCACGCTCGTTGTCGGCCTCATCGGTGCGGTCTCGCTGCTGGTAGCCGGGATCGGCATCATGAACATCATGCTGGTCTCGGTCACCGAGCGCACCCGCGAGATCGGCGTGCGCAAAGCGATAGGCGCTCGGCGCGGGCAGATCCTGATTCAGTTCTTCATCGAGGCACTGGCGCTGGCCGGCGTCGGGTGCGGAATCGGATTGATCGTCGGTCTGGCGATCGGCTGGGCGGTCAACAATTTCGCCATCGTCAAACTCACGGGTTACGTCGCGCCGATTCCGTGGCTGCAAGCCACGCTCATTGCGGTCACCTTTGCCACCGTCGTAACGCTGGCGTTTGGAACGTATCCCGCCTATCGGGCGGCAGCGCTCGATCCGATCGAGGCGCTGCGCTATGAGTAACGCCGACGTGCACGGACGCACTAGTGCCGCCGCAGCACAGGACGTGCGAGAGGCGGCCGGCGCGGGCGTCACCAGCATCCGCCCGCCGGCGATCGACATGCGCGACGTCACCAAGACGTACGTGATGGGTGCGCTGGAAGTGCACGCGCTGCGCGGCGTGACCTTTACGGTCCAGCGCGGCGAGTACGTCGCGATCATGGGACCGTCCGGGTCGGGAAAGTCGACGCTGATGAACCTCATCGGCTGTTTGGACCGGCCGACGAACGGGTCGTACTATCTGGACGGCACCGACGTCTCGAAGCTCGACGACAACGAGCTGGCGCAGATCCGTTTGAAGAAGCTCGGCTTCGTCTTCCAAGGATTCAATTTATTGATGCGCACCAACGCCGCGCAGAACGTCGCACTGCCGCTCTTTTACGCCGGCGTCTCGGCCGGGGAGCGAGCCAAGCGCGCGCAAAAGACGCTAACCGAGGTTGGGCTGGGCGATCGAGGACACCACCGCCCGAGCGAACTCTCCGGCGGGCAGCAGCAGCGGGTGGCGATCGCGCGAGCGCTGGTCAATGACCCTACCGTGCTGCTGGCCGA
>JBPYDW010000010.1:0-3841 GCA_051986335.1 Vulcanimicrobiaceae bacterium
TCGGCTTCGTGGACGGCTTTTTTCTGCTGCAAAAAAACGCGTATCCGACCTACGGCCGGGATCAGCAACTTGGATTGTACGTTGCCTGGCATCTGCCGCAAGACGACATCGCTTTCGACGGCGTTGAAGACTATTTGAGCCGGCCCGCCGCGCCTACGCAACCGATCGACGTCGTCGACGATCGTCTGCCGCAATTCGTGCTAAGCTGGGCGCACCATTTTAATAAGAAGCTGCTGGCCGTGGGAGGTTACGGCCGCTATGCAGCCGTTGGAACTTGGGCGCTCACGCCGGTCGACAACATCTACGGTGTAGGTTTCGCCGGCGTACAGTTTGCGACCGGGCCGAAGACGGCGTTGCTGATCGAGGGGCGATGGTACGGCTTGACGGGTCTTCCGTCGATGCCGAATGGTCCACCGCCGACGATGAGCGGAACGGGATTGATCGTCGACCAGAGGATCGGCCTGTGAATACAGAGTCGGTTCGCGTTGCCCGTGTCGCCCGGCCGAGCATCTGGCGTTCGGTTATCATGTTCCTCTCGATCATCGGTCCGGGCATCATTACCGCTAACGCCGACAACGACGTCGGCGGCATCTTGACCTATTCGCAGGCAGGGGCTCAGTTCGGATATGCGCTCCTCTGGCTGTTGATTCCGATGGCGATCGCAATGATCGTAGTGCAGGAGATGTGCGCGCGGATGGGCGCAATCACCGGTAAAGGTTTGGCCGATCTGATTCGAGAGAACTTCGGCGTCAAGATAACCTTCTGGTGTCTTCTTCTCTTCGTGCTCAGCGACGTCGGCAACACCGCTACCGAGTTCGCGGGGGTGGCCTCTTCGGCACCGATCTTCGGCGGTTATCTGAACGTTTCAAATGTCGAAGCGTTCAAAATCGCAATGGTGGTGGGCGCGGCGATTTTCGTTTTTCTCACGGTAACGCGAGGAACCGCGAAGATGCTCGAGCGCGTCTTCTTTGTCTTTTGTTTTGCCTACGTTGCTTACATCGTCAGTGCGTTCTTGGTGCACCCGAACTGGAGCGATGTGCTGCGTCAGACTATCGTTCCTCACTTTAGTGCATCGAGAGCCTACGTGCTGATGATTGTTGCGGTCATCGGAACGACCATCTCGCCGTGGATGCAGTTCTACATCCAGGCTGCCGTCGTTGACAAAGGAGTGCGCGAAGACGATTATCCGTATACCCGGATCGACGTCGCAACCGGCGGTATCTGGGCAAGCGTCATCGCCTACTTTATCATCGTTTCGTGCGCCGCGACGATCTACGTCCACAACCTTCATGCCGCACACCCCATAGTCGTGAACGACGTCGGCGACGTCGCGGTCGCCTTGCAGCCGCTTGCAGGGAGGTTCGCGGCCTTACTCTTCGCGCTGGGTCTGCTCAATGCCGCGGTCTTTACTGCCTCGATCCTGCCGCTCTCTACGGCCTATTACGTTTGTGAGGCCTTCGGGTTCGAACGAGGTGTAGATCACCGCTTTCGCGACGCACCGATCTTCTATTCATTCTACCTGGCACTCATCGTGATCGGTGCCGCCATCGTGATTTCACCCGGCGCACCGCTCCTCGCGATCATCTTTTATTCGCAGGTGTTCAATGGCACGCTCTTACCCATCGTTCTCGTACTGATGTTGATGCTCATCAACAACAAGCGCCTGATGGGTGCATGGACCAATAGCCTCGCCTTCAACGTCATCGCGTGGACGACCGCCGTAATCGTCGGCATACTGACGCTTATCTCCACGGTGCAAATTGTCTTCCCGTCATTAGGAAGCTAGGTCTTGTCAAGCAGCGAAAGAGCGTCGGTGCGCAAGCCCCTGCCTGCCGGGTTAGCGATCGCGGCGCTTGGGGTCGTGTTCGGCGACCTCGGGACGAGCCCGCTCTACACGCTCAAGACGTGTTTCAAAACCGCTGCCGCCGCTCCGACACCGGAAAATGCAATCGGCATCGTTTCGCTGCTGATATGGACGCTCGTTTTCGTCGTCTGCATCAAGTACGTCTCCGTCCTGATGCGTATCGACCATGACGGCGAGGGCGGCATTTTGGCGCTGCTCGCCCGCGCCGAACCACCTCGGATCTACGGCGTGCCGATCCGGCCGGATTGGCTCGTCTGGGTCGCGGTCGTGGGCGGCGCCATGATTCTCGGCGACGGGATGATCACACCGGCGATTTCGGTAATTTCAGCGGTCGAGGGGCTTAATGTAGCCACGCCGGCAGCACAACCGCTCATCGTCCCGATCTCCGCTGGGATACTCATCGCGCTGTTTGCAATCCAGTGGCGCGGCACGCAACGCGTCGGTGCGATCTTCGGCCCGGTTATGACGCTCTGGTTCGCAGCGATCGCCGTCAGCGGCGCGGTCGCAATCGTTTCCCACCCAGGAATCCTCGCCGCGCTGAATCCGTTGCGCGCAGCGTGGTTCGTGACCCACCACGGCATCTTCGGTTTCCTCATCTTCGGCGCGATCATCCTAGGAATGACCGGCGCCGAAGCGCTTTACGCGGATATGTCGCACTTCGGACGGATACCGATCACGCTCGCCTGGTACGTGTTCGTCTTTCCGGCGCTCATCCTCAATTACGCCGGTCAGGCAGCAATCATCGCCGCGGACCCCAAAGCGCTCGACTCGCCGTTCTATGCGTTAGCGCCGGGCTGGACGTTGCTGCCGATGGTCGCGCTGGCAACCGCAGCGACGATCATCGCCTCGCAATCGCTGATATCGGCCGCATTTACTCTCACCGAACAAGCAATAGCCCTTAACCTCAGTCCGCGTATGTCGGTGCTGCACACATCGAAAGACGAGCGTGGCCAAGTCTATGTGCCGCTCATCAACGTTCTGCTCGCAGTCGTTTGCGTCACCCTCGTGGTCACTTTTCGGAGCAGCGACCGGCTCGCCGCGATGTTCGGCCTCGCAGTCGCAGGCACCATGCTTGCAACGGACATTATCTTTTGCGTGGTGGCGATGCGCAGCCCGCGGCTGAATCGGGCGCTCGCGCTCACGCTTGCGCTGGCCTTTGGCACGCTCGATGCAACCTTCGTGCTCGCCGGGCTGCCGAAGTTCGCGCAGGGCGCCTGGGTACCGATCCTGCTTGCGGCCGCTATTTCGCTCATCGGGATTACCTGGCTGACCGGGCGGCGCGCGGTCGCGCGCGAGCTGCGCGCACAGTCCGAGCCGATCGAGGAGTATGCGAAGGAGCACCCGCCGTTCTCCGGCCCTCCGCGCTCGGCCGTCGTGCTGCTCACCGGCGACCCCGGGGGTGTTCCGTTCAAAAAGAGCCGTCCGCTGCTCGACGCGCCGATGCGCGATCAGGTTGTCGTTCTGATGACCGTCACGTTTCCGCCACGACCATATGTCCCAGAGTGGCAGCGCGTCGCGGTCGATCGATTGTCAGAGAACTTCGTACAGCTGACCGCGCGCTTCGGATACATGGAGCCGCCGCGAATCACCCCAATTTTACACGCCTGCGGAGTCGCCGGCTTATTTATTGACGATGACTCGACGGCTTTCGTCTACTCCGATCCCGTTATCGTTGGTAAGAGCTCCGGGGGAATGCCGCGCTGGCAACGCTACATCTTCGAAATCATGCAGCGTCTGTCGCGCAGGCTCGCGGAGGACCTAGAAATCAGGGCCAACCGCCGGGTCGAAATCGGCGTTGAGGTCGCAGTCTAGTTATTCCGTATCGGGCGCCAGATCCGCCCCGACCACCAGCGCTGTTTTCGTGCCCGGTCGAATCGCCGTCGCAAAGGCTTTCGCGAGTGAGAGCGCGGCCGGGGAGTTGCCGACGACGATGCTCTTGGGTTTTACCTTCGTGTCGACGAAAGTCGGTACGTTCCA
>JBPYDW010000011.1:0-6706 GCA_051986335.1 Vulcanimicrobiaceae bacterium
CGCGGAAGGAGGCGCGCGTGCGATTGCTGGTGGTCGAGGACGACGAGCGGCTACGCGAGCTCTTGCGGCGCGGCCTGGTCGAGCAGGGGCACGTGGTGGACGCGGTCGGCGACGGCAATGACGCCGAGGCCAACGCGGCGACCGGAGACTATGACGCCGTCGTACTCGACTGGAATCTCCCCGGAAAGGATGGCCGCGCGGTGGTGCGCTCGCTGCGCGACGCTGGGCTGGCTACGCCGGTGCTCATGCTTACCTCGCGCGACACGCCGCAGGACGTCATCGCCGGTTTGGATGCCGGAGCTGACGACTATCTGCGCAAGCCGTTCGTATTCGGAGAACTGGAAGCGCGTCTGCGCTCGATCACCCGCCGCGAGCAGCCGCCGGTCCCCGACGAGTTGCGCGTGGCTGACCTGGTCTTCGACCGCGGCACGAGGCTAGCGACCCGCAACGGCCGGCGGATCGAGCTCACCGCGCGCGAAACCGCATTTCTTGAATACTTCATGCGCAACGCCGGGCGGGTCGTGTCGCGGCGAATGCTCGAAGACGCGTTATGGGATCGTGAGAGCGCGGTGGAATCCAACGTGATCGAAGTCTACGTTCGGCGTTTGCGCGCCAAGCTGGCGGCGCCGGGTGAAACCTCGCTCCTGCATACGGTGCGCGGCGCCGGTTACCGGTTCGGAATCGCATGACGCTGCGTTCGCGATTAGCCTGGACCTACGGCGTCAGCTTGGCGGTCGGCATGGTGCTGTTCGCCGCTATCTCCATCTTTGCCATCGACGCGACGCTGCGCCGCGGCCTGGATTCGGATTTGACGACGGCAGCGCAAGCCGCCGCGGTGCTGGCCGACTTTCACGACGGGCGGCTCACCATCGATAAGGACGATCGCGCGGAGCTGCAAGCGATGTTCGGTGCAAACATTCGCGGCGCAATCGTCGACAACGCGGGCAATGCGGTGCCGGGCAGTCCGGCAACGCTTCCGGTTGCGCTGCCCGCACCGCTCGCGGCGCCGGTAGCATTCGATCAGGGCAGTGGCGATGGCGCGCTGCGCGTCGTCGCCGTTCCGATCTACGAAGTCAAGACGCAACGGATCGCCGGGGCATCGCTGGCGTGGCAACGCAGCGACTGGATCGGCGCGTTCGAGCGCGAGGCCTTCGCCGGCATGGCGGTAGTAGCCGCACTGATTTTGGCCGCCGCGATTGCGCTGGCCGGCGCGCTGGCGCGCCGGGCGCTGCGCCCCCTCGATCGCATGTCGGTCCTTGCGACCGAGATCGAGGCCAGCGATCTCTCGCGCCGGTTGAACGTTTCGGGCAACGACGAGCTGGCGCGCCTGTGCGCCGCCTTCGATCGTATGCTCGATCGGCTGCAAGCCGCGTTTGCGCGGCAACAACGCTTCACCGCCGACGCGTCGCACGAGCTGCGCGCTCCGCTCTCGGTGATCCGCGCCGAGGCGGACCTTGCCTTGCGCAAAGAACGCGAGGGCGACGAATACCGGCGCACGTTGCGCTCGATCGCCGAGGAAGCCGATCGCATCGAGGAACTCGTCGAAGCGCTGCTTTTGGCCGCGCGCGCCGATGCCGGCGCAATCCCGCGGCACGACGTCGATCTTCCCAACGTTGCCCGCGCCGTCGCCGAACACATGGATGCGAGCGCTCGCGCCCGCAACGTCGCGCTACGCGTGAGCGGCGCCGCGCAGGCAAACATTCAGGCCGATTCCGAGTCGGTGCAGCGCGCCCTTACCGCGATCGTTCACAACGCGATCGCTTGGGCGCGGCCGTCCGGCTTCGCCGAAATCGAGATCCTCGGTAACGACGGAGCGGTCGAGGCGGTCGTTCGCGACGACGGACCCGGATTTTCGGCGGAAGGTTTGCAGCACGCGCTCGAACGTTTTTGGCGCGGCGATTCGGCCCGAACCCGCGGCAGCACCGGACTGGGATTGGCGATTGCCCGGGCGCTAGTGGAAGCGAACGGCGGGACGATCGTGCTGGCCAATCGGCCTGACGGCGGTGCCGAGGTTCGGTTGCGCTTCACCCCGGCCCGGGCCGCGTTCATCGGCTAGTCATCTGGGCAGGGTACGCTCGGGCCCAAATGACCTCTAGTCAAACCAAGCCGGGGAGCGCTCGCCCCTGCGCCTAGACGATTTCGCTCTGCGCCACGAAAAGTCGATCGCTTTTCTGGTGGCGGTCCTCACCATACTGGGCGCGTATGCATATACGGTCGTTCCCGCCTCGATATTTCCGAACATGACGTTCTCTCGGGTCGACGTCGTGGCGCAGGCCGGCGACCTGCCGCCGGACCGCGTTCGCGTTGCGGTTGCGATTCCGCTGGAACAAGAGTTTAGCGGGCTCCCTTCGGTGACTCGCGTGCTTTCGACGTCATCGCAAGGGAACGCCGAACTGCTCGTTGATTTCGATCCGTCTACCGACGTGCAGACCGACCTGCAAAAAGTCGATCAGGCGATCGCCCAAGTGCAAGGCTCGTTGCCGGCCGGTACCGATGTTACTACCGAGATTATCACGCCCAACAGCGAGCCGATCCTATCGTACGCGTTCGTCGCCGACGGACTATCGCCGACGGTCGTGCACGAGTTCGTACAGCTCAATCTCGTGCCGCAATTCCGCGGCATCCCCGGGCTGGCGCGCATGCTCGTCGTCGGCGGCCCGCAGCGCGAGTTTCGCGTGGATCTCGATGGCGCTGCCCTCGCTGCCCACGGCTTGACGGCCGACGATATCGTGCGTGCTCTGGGTGACGCCAACAGCGTCTCCTCTCCCGGCGTGGTGGAATCTTACGCGCAACGCAACATCCTGGTCGTCAACGCGCACGTAAAAGACGCCAATGACCTCGGCGCGGTCGTCGTGACCGACGCAGCGCGCAATCCGGTGCCGCTTCGTGGGCTGGGAACGATCTCGCTGGGCGTCGCGCCGCCGACCCTGCATTTTTCCTACGACGCAACGCATGGCGTCGTGCTAAACTTCTACGCGCTGCCCGGGGCCGACACGGTCAAGATGGCCGACGGCATTGAGGCGACGATGGCGCGGCTGGTGCCGGATCTGCCCGCTGGAATTGCGGTGCGCAAGTACTGGGACCAAACCGCCCTGATTCGCGATTCGCAGGCTAGCCTGCGCGACGCGATCGCGCTCGGCGCGCTGCTGGCAATTCTGGTCATCTTCGTCTTCTTGCGCAATCTGCGCATGACGCTGATCGCCGCGTTCGTCATCCCGATCGCGATGGCGATTACGATATTCGCCATCGCACGCATGGGCCAGACGCTCAATCTGATGAGCGTCGGCGGCCTGGCCGTTGCCGTCGGGCTGATCATCGACGACGCCATCGTGGTCATCGAAAACATCGCGCGCAACTTGCATGCGCTGCCGGACCTGACCAAACGCGACGTCATCGCCCATGCAATGCATGAGTTGATCGTACCGATGACCGCATCCACGTTGACCACGGTCGTGGTCTTCATTCCGCTCGGCCTGCTCTCGGGCGTCAGCGGCTTCTTCTTCCGGGCACTGGCGATTACGCTGGCAACCGCGTTGCTGGTCTCGTTGGGACTTGCAATCTTCGTTACACCGCTGATCGCCGAGAAGCTGGTGCGCAGCAGCGACGCGCACAGCGAAGGAGCCGGATTCATCGCCAGGGTTCTTGCCGGTTACGAGCCGCTGCTGCGCTGGGCGCTCGGTCATCGGCGCACGATCTATCTTGGATCGGCTGCTGTGATGGCGGTTACCGTCGTGCTTCTCCTGCGCTTACCCAGCGACTTCTTGCCCAAGCTCGACGAAGGCCAGTTTGAAATCAGCTACCACATGCCGGTCGGTGCGACGCTGGCCGCCAGCGATGCAGCGGCAACTCGCCTGGAGCAAATTGCGATGGCCGATCCGGCGGTGCGCGGCGTCGGTCGCGTTACCGGTATCGACACGAACGGATTCTCGCCCACGCCGGTGCGCAACGGGACGATTCGCATCGCGCTGAAGCCGCGCAACCAGCGCGACGGCTACGACGCGATCAGCGATCGGCTGCGCGACCGAATGCAAGCGGCCGTGCCCGCAGTCGCTCTAGACTTCCATCAAATCCTCGAAGACATGATCGACGACATCTCGGGAGCGCCGGCGCCGATCGAGGTGACGTTGCGCGGAGCGGATCAGACCACGCTGGTCGCGCTGGCCGGGCGTGTCGCCGGTCGCCTGTCGCGGGTCGACGGTATCGCCGACGTTTTCTCCGGCGTCAACTTCGACGATCCGACCGTGCAGATCCAGCCGCAAGGCACGCGGTTGGCGGCTTTGGGATTGAGCGCCGGCGATCTCTCCGGCGCGATCGCGGCAACCGCGCAGGGAACGGTCGCGACCAGCTTGGCCGAGCCCTCGATGCTCGTACCCGTGCGCGTCCGCGTCGATCAATCCTCCGATCTGCCGATGGATCGTGTGCTCGCGACCGCCGCCGGCGCGCTGCCGCTGGATTCGCTGGTAAAATCGAGCGCTAACCATCTCTCCACCGACATGGTCGAGGAAAACGGTCAGCGCGTCGTCATCGCCTCGGCGAACTATAGCGGGCGCAGCCTCTCGGCGGTGGTTGCCGACACGCGTGCGGCGCTGGCCGCAACGCCGTTTCCACCAGGATATTCGTGGACGATCGGCGGTGCATATCGCGCGCAACAGCAATCGTTTCGCGAATTTGCAACCGTTATCGCCATCGCTATCGTCCTCGTCTTCTTCGTAATGCTGGCAACGTTCGGGTCGTTCCGTTTGCCGCTGGTCATCCTCACCGCGATTCCGCTGGCGCTGATCGGCGTCGCGCTCGGGCTGTTCATCACCCGCACGCCGTTCAATGTCTCGTCCTTCATGGGATTGCTGTTGCTGGTTGGCTTGATCGTCAAGAACGGCATCCTGCTGATCGACGTTGCCAATCGGGCGCGCCGCAGCGGTGCCGGCATCGAAGACGCGCTGGTGCGCGCCGGCCGCCTGCGTTTGCGGCCGATCGTCATGACCACGTTCGCCGCCATCGGCGGATTGTTGCCGCTGGCGCTGGGTTTGGGATCGGGTTCGGAAATGGAACGGCCGTTGGCCATCGCCGTGATCGGCGGCCTTTCGACCGCCACCGCCTTCACGCTGATTGCCATTCCGGTGCTATACGCCGGCTTCTCCGGCTCGGAGAAAACGGCATGATGCACGCCGTCGTTCTAGCGCTCGCACTCGCCGACGCCGAAAATGCTGCCGTGACCAACGCACCCAGCGTGCACGAGGCCCGGGCGCACGTGGCCGAGCAAATGGCGTTGCTCGATGCTGCGCGCGGGCTGGGCGTACCGCATGCGATCGTCAACTATGCGGCCTCGCCGCAATTCGGCACGGTAGGAACCGTCGAACAGCAACTCACCACCGCAGGCATTCAAGTGGCTCTCGGTGAGGTGAGCGGGCGCGAACCGGCGATCGCACAAGCACAGGCAGATCTGCGCAGCGCCTACGCCGGCGAGTTGGACGCCGAACGGCTCGAGCGGATGAAAGTCGTCGGCATATACTTCGATACGCTGCGCACCGCCGAGATTCGCCAGCTGCAGGAGGCGATCGTTGCATCGCTGCAGGCTGACGTTCGCGCGGCAGAACTTCGCTATGCCGCGGGTGACGCGCCGCACCTCGACGTGCTGCGTGCCGACGTTGCGCTGGCCCGCGCGCAGGCGGATCTTGCGACATCCCGCGCCGATGAGTCGAATGCGCAGCACGCGCTGGCGATCGAGACCGGCGAAGACGTACGCTCGCTGACGATGCCAACGCTAGCCGAGCAAACGCGCGCTCTTGCACCCTCTGTTCCGGCCAGCGACGATGCAGCCATCGCCATCGCTCTGCAGCATCGCCCGGAGATCGCCGCCGCGCGCGCCGACGTTTCGTCCGAGGAAGCAGCGTTGCACGTTGCTCAGCGCGCGACGCTTCCCGGCGTCATCGCGCAGGTCGGCTACACGACCGGCGTCGACACCGCCGTGCACGTCTCCGGACCCAGCGCCAACGTGACGCTCGACGTTCCGCTTTCGCACGCGGCGAACGACCGCGTACGCGCCGAACGAGCTCGGCTCGATCAAGCGACCGCGCGTCTCGATCTAGCGCAGCGAACGATTACCGTCGAGGTGGGCGATGCGGTGCGTACCTATGAGTCCGGCGTCATCGCGTCGGCTGCCGCTACCCGCGCGCGAGTGGAAGCGGCCCAGGAAGTTCGCGCGACCCAGACCGGTTATCGCGCCGGCGCATCGTCGAGTTTGGATTTGGAGGATGCGCGACGCGCGTACGCGCAAGCGGCGGTCGATGAAGCGACCGCGTTGGCGGCGCAGGCGCAGGCCGCAGCGACCCTCGACGCGCTGATGGGAGTACAGCCGTGAACTCGCGCGTGCTCGCCGTCGTCCTCACACTCGCTGCGATTATAGTTGTCGGACTGTGGTGGATCGTGAGCCATCGAAGTGCGCCGGCGATGCCGAGCGAAGCCTCGCCATCCGTTGCCCTGGCGACCGCGCGCTACGGTGATATTCCGGTGACCGTAAACGCCGTCGGCAGGCTAGGTCCGAGCGCCGGTGCGCAGAGTCGCCTGGCCTTCGCCGTTCCCGGACGCATCGCTTCGATCGACGTGCACGTCGGCCAGCGCGTCGCCGCCGGTGAGGTGCTGGCGCGCCTCGACACGACCGGGCTTTCGCTGGCGCAACAGCAGGCCAATGCCGACGCCGTGGCCGCCG
>JBPYDW010000012.1:0-11460 GCA_051986335.1 Vulcanimicrobiaceae bacterium
GAGTGAGGATGCCGGCGGAACGTCGTAGCCGACGCCGAGGATCGAGCCGCCGACGTACGCGCCCGCGCCGACGGTAACGCCGTCCCACAGGATGCTCGATTCGATGCGCGAGGCCATGCCGATACGCACGCCGTTGCCGATCACCGTCGGTCCGGTCACGTAACAGCCGTGCCCGATCACCACGTCGCGGCCGACCAGGATCGCTCCCTCCAGCACCGCGCCGCTCGCGACCTTGGCGCTTGGGTCGATACCGCGCGAGCGTGCGCCGGGAATGGTGAACGCACCGGAGAGCAGATCGCGCGTTGCCCGGCGGTATTCGTGCGGCGTCCCGATGTCGCACCAGTACGCATCCGGCGCAGCGAATCCGTAGAATTCCGCGCCGGCAATCTGCAACTCCGGAAAGACCTGTTTGCCGAAGTCGTAGAATTCGCCCGATGGAATGTGATGGAAAATCCCCGGCTCGAAAACGTAGATGCCGGTATTGACCCAATGGCTCCGCTCGGTCCCAGGCGCCGGCTTCTCCTGGAAGTCGACGACCTTGCCGTTCTCGCCGGTGACCACCACGCCGAGTTGGGAGACGTTCTCAAACTCGACCAACCCGATGGTCGCGATCGCCCGGCGTTGGCGGTGAAAGGCCACCAACTCGTCGAGCCGCAGATTGGTGAGGTCGTCGCAGCCGACGACGACGAACGTTTGATTGCCGAAAAAAGACTCCATTTGCTTGACCGCACCGGCCGAGCCAAGCAGCTCCTTTTCGTGCACGTACTCGAGCTTAACGCCGTAGCGCGATCCGTCGCCCAATGCCGCGACGATCGCGTCGGCCAGATAGTGAACGTTGATCGCGATCTCGTTGTATCCGTACGACTGCAGGTAGCGAATCAAATGCACTGTGTTCGGCTCGAGCGCCACCGGCACGAGCGGCTTGGGAACCTGCTTGGTGAGCGGATAGAGCCGGGTCGACAAACCGCCGGCTAAGATCATTGCTTTCACGACGTACTCCGCTTGGTACGCAGACTGTCGAGGGCGATCAGCCACACGAACTGCGGAAGCGCCAGCTGCCGCCGCCAACGATGCGGCTCGCTTTTTAGGCGATACAGCCACTCCAATCCAAGGCGGCGCCACGCTAGCGGAGCGCGCTCGACCTTCCCGGCGATCACATCGAACGAACCGCCGACACCGATGCCGACGCCCACCCCCGTGGCTGCTAGGTTCTCGCTCAGCCAAAACTCTTGGCGCGGTGAGCCCATTCCAACCAGAAGCATCCGTGCGCCGCTCGCGCGAATGGCAGCGATCAGGTCGTCGGCCTCGGCCGGGCCGAAGTATCCGGCATGCGTGCCGGCGATCTGCAGAGCAGGATACCGCGCCAGCAGTTCTCGCGCGGCATCTTGGGCGACGCCGGGCGCAGAGCCCAGCAGAAAAACGCGCAATCCGTCTTTCGCGGCGCGCGCCGATAGGTGTTCGAGCAGCTCAACGCCGGTGACCCGCTCGCGCAGTGCGGCGCCGCGCTTGCGCGCCACGGCCAGCAAGCCGACGGTATCGCACAGCGACAGCGCGCAGCGGTTGACTATCTCGCGAAAGCGTGCGTCGTGCTGCGCATAGACCACCATCTCGGTGCCGAGCGTTACCACTTGCGCACCGTTGCCGCTGCGGGCCAGTTGCGCAATCGCCTCGGTCGCGGCGTCGGTATCGAGCGTATCCAGACGGCAACCGAGGATACTGATCGAGCTCACGCGCGCGCTTTAGTGCGTCCGGCCGCTATGTACGGCTCGATCACCGGAAGCAGCCGGTGCTGCACCGCCGTGGGCAGCGCGTCGAGCGGCAGGCGGCATTCGCCGGTTGCAAAGCCGAGCTGGCGCATCGCCCATTTTACCCCAATCGGATTCGGCGCCGCAAAGAGCGCTTCGAAAAGCTCGAGCAGCGATAGGTGAATGCGTTCGGCTTCCTCTACCTTGCCGTTCCGGTACGCATCGAGCATCGTGCGATACTCGGGCGAGCACAGATGTGAAGCGACGCCGACGACGCCGTCGGCACCGACGGCTAAGCACGGCAAGAAGAGATGGTCGTCGCCACAGAGCAGCGTGAAGTTCGGCGCCCGGTCGCGGGCGATCGTCGCAATCTGACGCAGGTCTCCGCTCGATTCCTTGACGCCCACCACGTTCTTATGGCGGCGCGCCAGCTCGAGCAGCGTTTCCGGCAACATGTTCACCCCGGTGCGGCTCGGTATGTTGTAAATCATGATCGGGAGTGCCGTTGCTTGCGCGATCTCGCCGAAGTGGGCGAGCATTCCGCTTTGGGACGGTTTGTTATAGTACGGAACCACCGCCAAGATCGCGTCGGCGCCGTTCGCCTCCGCGGCACGCACCGCGGCTACCGAAGCTCGCGTGTCGTTGCTGCCGGCGTTGGCGATCACGCGTGCGCGCGTGCCCACCGCGTCTTTGACGCCGGCGATCAGCTCGTTGCGCTCGCGGTCGTCGAGCGTTTGTCCCTCGCCGGTCGACCCGGCGACGACCAGCCCATCGTTACCGCGTTCTACCAGCCACGACGCGATCCGGCCGGCCTCGGCCGAATCGATGGCGCCGCGCTCGTCGAACGGCGTGATCATCGCCGTCACTATACTTCCGAAGTTCACGTTGGATCCTCCCGATGCAGATCGAACTGCTCGTGCACGGCCACCTCCGCGCGTGCCGCATCTTGCTGCGGGATCAGCACCGAGACCGTAATGTTCGAATCGGTACAGTGAATGATCTCGACATTAGCATTGGAGAGCGCCGAGACGATGGCGTGAATGACGCCCGGGGCGTAGCGCATGCCGGCACCGACGACCGAGAGTTTTGCGCACCCCTCGCGCACCCGCACCGCCATGTTCAGATCGCCCAGCAGGGCCCGCACGTCGTTCCCCCGGTCGCCTTCAACGACGAAGCAAATGCCGGCCTGATTGATCGTCACTTGGTCGATCGAAATTCCCGCTTCGGCAACGCGGCGGAACATCTCGCGCTCGAGTTGCATGCGCGCTTGCGGGCTCTCGATATCGCCGCGAATCGCGCGCACCCAGGTCACGCGCCCCGACGTAGTCACGCCCGTGACCGGACGATGATGATCGTAGGTTTCGTCCACGATCGTGCCACGATCCGTTCGCAGCCCCCTGATCGCGTACGGGGTCTGGGTGCGTCGCGCGTAATCGGCAGCCTTGTGGTGCATCACTTTGGCGCCGTGCTCGGCCAACTCGGTCATCTCGTCCAATGACGAGCGCACGATCGTGCGCGCCTGCGGCACGCGCTTCGGATCGGCCGTCATCGCGCCGCTGACGTCGGTATATATGTCCACCCGTTCGGCGCCCAATGCGTGCCCGATCGCCACCGCGGTGAGATCCGTTCCGCCGCGTCCTAGCGTGGTGATCGCGCCGTCTTCGGTGATGCCTTGAAAGCCGGCCACCACCGGAACGATGCCGCGATCGAGCAACGACCGGATCGCATGCGGCTCAACGCGCAAGATCCTTGCATCGCCGTGCGCATCGTCGGTAATTATGCCGGCCTGCGCACCGGTGAGCGCGGTCGCCGGAATTCCGCCGCGCGACAATTCCTCGGCAACGATGGCAGCGGCGATGGCTTCGCCGGCCGAGAGAAGCAGATCGGCGTTAGCGGTCCCGCTCTTGCCCTCGACGAGATTCAGAAGCGAGTCGGTCGCATACGGTTCGGGATGGCGTCCCAGCGCCGACACCACCGCGACGGTGGCGAATCCGGCCTCGCGCGCGTCGCGCACGCGCTCGATCACCAGCCGGCGCAACTCCACCGTCGCGACCGACGTGCCACCGAACTTGAGCACAGCGACTTGTGAAACTGCCGTCACGCGCCGACGTATCCCTTGCGCTGCAGCAGCTCGAGAATTTGCACCGCGTTGGTGGCCGCGCCTTTGCGCAGTTGGTCGCCGACCACCCAAAGCGCGAAGTGGCGCGACGACCCGGGCTCGGCGCGCAACCTGGCGACGTGCACGTCGTCGCTGCCCTCAACGTCGCGCGGCGTGACGATGCCGCGCGCGTGATGGACGATGCCTTGGGCGGCAGCAAGCGCGGCGGCGAGTTCCTGCACGCTCGTGTCGCGCTCGGTTTGGACGAACACCGCTTCGCTATGGGCCGTGTGCACCGGGACGCGGACCGCCGTCACGGCGACGTGCAGCTCGGGAAGACCGAGCAGCTTGCGCGTCTCCTCGCGAACCTTGATCTCTTCCGAGGTCCAATCGCCGGCGAATGCGCCGACTTGCGGCACGACGTTGCGCGCCAGCGGCGCGGTAAATGCCGCCGCCGTCGGCTCGGCGGCGCCGTGCGCGATCGCATGCTCGCCGGCGATGAGCTCGTCGAGCCCGGCGCGCCCCGCTCCGCTTGCGGCTTGATAACTTGCAACCCGCACCGAGCGCAGGCCGGCGACGTCGCGCATCGGCGCCAGCGCCATGCACAGCACGATCGCGGTACAGTTGGCAACCGGAAAGAGCTTGTGCTGGGGCCTCACCACTTCGGCATTGACTTCGGGCACGATCAGCGGCACGCCGTCGTGCAAGCGGAACGTCGGCGAGTTATCGATGACGATCGTGCCGCGCTCTACCAGCGGAGGTGCATAGCGTTCGCTTGCGTCTTCGCCGCCGGCAAAGAACACCACGTCGAAGGGCGCCAGCGCCGACTCGCTCGTCGCGTGCACTGGCAGCGCTTCCTGGCGAAATGATGCTCCCTTCGCTCGCTCGCGCGAAGCGAATGCGACCGGCGTTTGCACCGGCACGCTGCGCTCCTCGAGGACGCGCAAGATCGTCTCCCCGACGACCCCTGTGGCTCCCACGATCGCGACCTTCACGGCCTTCATCAGTTCTACCGCAATCCGAGGATTGCATCCAGGCCGACGTGCAACCCGCGCAGTTCGCGAACCGCGTGCAGCGCGGTGATAATGCCCGGGACGAACGACTCGCGCGAAAGCGAATCGTGACGGATCGTCAGCACCTCGCCCTCGCCGCCGAACAGCACTTCCTGATGGGCCACCAGCCCGCGCAGCCGCACGCTGTGAATCGGCGCTTGTGGACCGCCGGCATTCTTGATGTGCTCGGCCGTCAGCTGCGCCGTGCCGCTGGGTGCGTCTTGCTTGCCGTCGTGGTGCAGCTCGACGATCTCGACCGTCGGGAAAAGCTTGGCTGCGGTCCGCGCAAAATGCATCATCAAGACGGCGCCGATCGCGAAGTTGGGAACTAAAAGCGCACCGACGTTACGATCGCGCGCCAGTTTATCCAACGCCGCGCGTTCGGCAGGAGTCCATCCCGACGAACCGATTACCGCGCGAACGCCGCGCTCGATCGCCTGCGACGAGATCGCAACGGTTGAAGGATGCGTGGTGAAATCGAGCAGCACGTCCGGCCGCGTAGCTTCGAGCAGGTTGTCGACGTTGCTGAAGAGATTGTGCGCCGGGTCGCTCTCGCGTGCCAATCCGCCCGCGTATTCGAGTCCGTCGGCCGCACAAATCGCGGACCGTGCCAGCGTGCCCATGCGTCCCAAGGCACCGGCGACCGCTACACGCACGAGCCCTGTTTTAAATCTTTTCCAGGGGGGCGTATTTTAGCATCAGCATCTTTTGGCCGACGTTCGGAAAGTCCACGGTAACCAAACCATCGCCGCCGCCGCCGACCAGGTTGCTGATCGAGCCCTCGCCCCACTTGGGATGGCGAACCTTGTCGCCGATCTTCAAGTTCATCGATAGGCCCGCGCCGGCGCTCTCGTGTATCGCGACCTCGCGCCAGCGGCCGCCGGCCGGACGCGGCAGACTGACTTGCTGACCCTCCAAGTGCTCTAAGTTGGGCATCTCTTCGAGAAAGCGCGAGCGTGGATAGGCGAAGGTGTTGCCGTAGATCGTCCGCCGCTGGGCAAACGAGAGGAAAAGGCGGTCCATCGCACGGGTCACGCCGACGTATGCCAGGCGCCGCTCTTCTTCTAACTCGGTCATGTCGGTGAGGGCTCGCGTGTGCGGGAAGACTCCCTCTTCCAGACCCGTGACGAAGACGTGCGGGAATTCGAGCCCCTTGGCGCCGTGCATCGTCATGAGCGTGACGTACGACGACTCTCCGTCGAGCGCATCCAAGTCGGTGATCAACGCGATATTGGCCAAGAAGCCCTCGAGGCTCGTCTCCTCGCCGCCGCCCTCGTACTCGCGCGCGACGCCGATCAGCTCTTGCAGGTTTTCCAAACGCGTGCGCGCGTCGTTGGTTTCCTCGGACTGCAGCTCGCGCACGTAGCCCGACTCTTCCATCACCGCGACCAGCAGGTCGGCAACGCCCAGGTCCCGTGCCTTCTCCCGGAAATTGGCGACCAAATCGGCAAAGCGTTCGAGCTCCTTGAGTTTCTTGGGAACGGCGCGCCTCAGCAGATCGCTGTCGCAGACGGCGATCCCGACCGGAACCTTTTGCGCGTCGGCCGCGTGCACCAGTGCCGCTAACGTTTGCTGGCCGATTCCACGGCGCGGAACGTTGATGATTCGCTTGAAGGCGATGGAATCCGACGGGTTTACGATGTAGCGCAGGTAAGCGATGATGTCTTTGATCTCGGTGCGCGCGTAGAATCCGACGCCGCCGACGACGCGATAGGGAATACCATCGGAGAGCAGCGCCTCTTCGAAGACGCGCGATTGCGCGTTGGTCCGGTAGAGGACGAGGAAGTCGCGATAGGCCGCTCCGTCGCGAACCAGGCTCTTGATCTTCTCAACGACGTAGCGCGCTTCGTCGCGCTCGGTCGAAGCCGGGAAGACGGTAATGCCTTCGCCTTCGGCACGATTGGTGAACAGCTTTTTCGGTGCGCGACTGCGGTTGTTGGCAACCAAGGCATTGGCGGCATCGAGAATACGCTGCGTGCTGCGGTAGTTCTCTTCGAGTTTGAAGACGTTGGCGCCGGGAAAGTCGTCCTCGAAGCGCAAGATCATCTTATAGTCGCTGCCGCGCCAGGAATAGATCGACTGGTCGTCGTCGCCGACGACGGTAATGTTCTTGCGCTTCGCGCCGAGAATGCCGATCAGCCGGTATTGGGCGGCGTTGACGTCTTGGTACTCGTCGACCAGGATGTATTCGAACTTCTTTTGGTACTTCTCGCGGGTCGTTTCGTCGCGCTCCAGCAGATCGATGGCGCGCACGATCAGATCGTCGAAATCGAGGCTGTTGGACTCGCCCAGCCGGCGCTCGTATTCCTTATAGACGTTGCCTAAGCGCTCGCCCAAGAAGGACGTCTGCTTCTCGAGAAAGTCGTCCGGCCATTGCAGGGCGTTCTTGGCCTTGCTGATCTCCGCCAAGCACGTGCCCGGCGAGAGCTGCCGCTCGTCGTAATCGAGGTCCTCGAGGACTTCTTTGATGACCGCGCGCTGATCGGTCTCGTCGATAATTACAAAATTTGAGGGTATCCCAATGCGCGAACCGTCCCGGCGCAAAATGCGCACGCACATTGAGTGAAATGTGCCGACCCACAGATCGCGCGCCGCCGTACCGACCATCCGTTCGAGACGCGAACGCATCTCGCCGGCAGCTTTGTTGGTGAACGTTACGGCGAAGATGCGATCGGGTGCGACGCCGTCGTCCAGCAGCTTCGCCACGCGGTGCGTGAGCACGCGCGTCTTGCCGCTTCCTGCTCCGGCGAAGATAAGAACGGGGCCGTCCGTGCACGCAACAGCGGCCGCCTGAACGTCGTTAAGGTGCTCGGTCTCGAGAATCATGTCCGGCCTCTATTCGACGCGCGGACGAAAACTGCCTCGGGTTACGGAAGCGCTAGCGCGCGACGCGTAATGGTGCGGCTCGGCGCAGCGCCACCGCGCAGCTACTTGACAAGTACGCGAGCGTCGATTCAGCGCCCATGTTACGGTTCGCTCCTTCCTCTTCTAGGCCGTCGCTGCAACCGCCGTCGCTGCTCGCCAGCGAAATTGAAAGCGTATTCCGGCCGAGGAACCATTCCAGACCGATGAGCGCCGCAGCCGCGTGTGCCGGATCGCCGCCTGCTTCAAAAGCCGCATGCGCTGAGTCGACCAGCGCGGCGGCTTCGAGCGGTTGCTGCGCGTAGCGTGCGCGCACCCCCCCGCGCGGGTACCAGCCGCGGTTTCCGATCGGGACGTAGACGCCGTGCTCGACCGTCGTGCTTACGAAAAATGAGAACGTTCGCAAACCGGCGGCGGCCGACGCTTCGTCGTTGAGAGCGATGCCGGTACGGAGCAACGCCTCACACAGTCGCGCGTTGTCGTAGGTCATGAAGTCTTCGAACCACTCCCAGTCGTCCGAGCGACAGGTTTGGTAGACCGCGCGCAGGTCGGCGGCCAGCCGCCCGAGCGCCTTTTGGAAACTCGAGCTATCGCCTGCCCCGGACTCCAAGGCGTGCGCCAGGCCTAGGGAGGCGTAGGCTTTGGACCTCAGGTAGCCGAGCCCGTCGACGGTCGGCAACTGGCGCTCCAGCATCCGTAGACAGAGCCGGCGCCAGCGCTCGTCGGGCGCATAGCGAAGGCCGAAGCCAAGCGCCCACATGGCGCGGCCGTTGGCGTCGTGCGAACCGATTTCGTCCAGCCAGCCGCGCCCGTAGGACATGAAGTTGTGAAACCAGCCGTCGTCGCGTTGCGCGTAACGGAGAAACGCTAAATACGTGCTCGCCAACCGTTCGGCGACGGGCACCTCTTTTTCAAGTTCCAAATATTGCAGCGCGACGATGAAAGCGCGCGCGACGTCGTCGGTGCAATAGCCGGTGCTCCGCTCCGGAACGTTTTCGACGGCGTGCTGAATGACGCCGGTGTCGTCGGTGAGCACGAGCAGATGGTCGAGCGGGGGCAGCGGCTGCGGGACCGGAGTCTTAAGCAGAGGGCACCAATGCGTAGGGAGTTGTCGGCGCCAGCTCGGCAAACAGCCGCCCGTATTCGAGCGCCACGTGCGGCCAGGTCATTTGCCGGCCGAAACGGTAGGCTCGCCGTTCGGTCGCGCGACGCAGCGCCGGGTCGTCGAGCAAGCCACCTACCATGTACGCAATCGACGCGCTATCTCGGAACTCGCACAAAAACCCGCGGTTGTGCGCCAGCAGTTCTTGGGCGTAGAGGTACGGCGTAGAAACGATCGCTTTGCCGCAACCCATCGCATACGCCAGCGTCCCGCTGACGATCTGCACCGGATTCAGGTACGGCGTGAGGTAGATATCGGTGGCTTCGAGGTACGAGACCAGCTCGTCGAAGTCCAAATACTTGTCGATGAGCCGCACGTTGTATTGCAGCCCAAGGTCGCGAACCATCGTCTGGAGCGATTCGCGATACGACTCTCCCTCGTGACGCCGAACGACAGGATGGGTCTCGCCAAGAATCAAGTACAGCGCTTCGGGATGTTTCTCGACGATCTCGCTCATCGCTTCGATCGCGTATTCCAGCCCCTTGCCGCGATTGATCAATCCGAACGTAGAGATCACCATTCGTTCGCCGATGCCGAAGGACGCCTTCGCAGCGTCGGTACTGGTGAACGGTATGTCGGGAACGCCGTGGTGGATCACCCGCAGCTTGACCGGGTTGACGTTGTAAACGGTCTCAAGCAGATCGCGCCCGGTTTGCGAGAGCGCAACGACGACGGCCGAAAAATCGCAGAGGTTACGCGTGACGCGCAACATCGTTTCATCGGGTTCGGGCAAAACCGTGTGCAGCGTCAGCACGACCGGCTTATCGACTTGACGAAGCGTGTCGACCAGCCATTCACCGCGCTCGCCGCCGAAAAGTCCGTATTCGTGCTGAATGTTGAGAACGTCGGACGGATGCTGGTTGATGAGCACTGCAATCTCGGAGTACGACGATCGCTCCGTCTCGCTCAATCGCCCGGCGACTTGCGGCGGATATCGCCGAATCTCGCCCCCGGGTTCGTCGAGCGCGATGACGTCGCTCGTGACGCCGTATGCGCGATCGTACGAGTCGACAACATCCTTGGTAAACGTCGCAATCCCGCATTCGCGCGGGGGGAACGACCCCATGAAGAGGACGCGCGGTACGTTAGCCGATCTGCGAATATCCACTGCCAGTGGTAACCTCCTTTCTGCGATTTTGGATGCCGAACCAACCTGGGCACAATACCTCCCGGGTGTTCGCGCTCTTCCTTTAGATTGTGTTACCCGAATCCGGTTATTGACAAACCCGCTTGGCAAGGCGAGCAACCAGCGCCGTAGGTTGCGCTTGCTATGCTCGTGCCGCTCACGGGGTTGCTGCTGTCGCGCCGCTGATGCGCGCATTCTCGCCGACGTCACGATCGGCGTCGATGATCGCATCGTGTCCGATGACGCTGCCGCGTCCGATGCGCGCACGCGCACCCACCTGCACGCGACTCGCGACGATCGTTTCTTCAATGTGCGCGCCGACGCCGACGCTCACGTGGTCCCACAAGACGGAATCGCGCACGACCGCACCATCGCCGATACGACACCCCTCGCCGAGCACAACGTTGGGGCCGACGCTTGCAGTGGCAGCGATCGTTACGCCCGGCGCGATGTAGACCGGGGCGATGAAATTGGCTCGAATGCCGTTTGCGCCGCTGCCGTTTATGCCCGGCTCGAGTCGCAGAGGCATATCGCCGCTGAGGATGTCGCGATGTGCGGCGAGATAGTGCTCGGGTTTGCCCAGATCGATCCAGTAGTCGTCGGTAGTGTATGCGTAGAGCGCGAGATCGTCGTAGCTGGGCCGCCGCGCGACCGGCGCCGCCGTATCGACTGCAACGGCGGATTGAGCCCGATGCACGGCCTCCTCGTCCTGCTGCGCGCGCAGCTTCGCACCGAGCTGCAGCACGAGCGGGAAGGTTTCGCGCTCGATCGATACGTTGCGGCCGGCCGGAATGTATTGCAATATCTCGCGTTCGAGCAGGTACGTGCCGGCGTTTATCTCCTTTGTCGGCTCGCTGCCTTTCGCCGGCTTCTCGACGAACTGCGAGATGCGCCCATTGGAATCGTGAACGACACAGCCGAAGGCCGACGGGTCGTCGACGCAGATGAGATGCAGTACGCCGAGGCCGCCTTTTTCTTTGTGGAAGGCCATCATGGCGCGCAGGTCGAGGCTGGTGAGGACGTCGCCGTTGAGCACGAAGAACGGTCCGGTTATGTGCTCCTCGACGTTCTTGAGAGCTCCCGCAGTGCCGAGCGGCTCTTCTTCTATAACATAGGTGATCTTGAGGCCGAGGCTCGAGCCGTCACCGAAGTAGTCGATGATCGACTGGGGCAGATAACCGGCCGGCAGAATAACGTCGCGAATGCCCGCGTCGTATAAGCGCACCATGGTGCGGGCGAGGAAAGGTACGTTGGCGATCGGGACCATCGGCTTGGGCGTGCCATAAGTAAGCGGCCGGAGCCGAGTACCCTCACCACCAACGAGTACGACTGCCTGCACCAAGACCCCCCGAATAGCGGCCGCGACCAAAAGCGAGGACGCTAATTGCGGCCAGGGCTTCATCTTACCCTTGGCC
>JBPYDW010000013.1:0-16562 GCA_051986335.1 Vulcanimicrobiaceae bacterium
GCGTATCGGCATGGCCTCGCGCATCGAATCGAGCATCCTGTGGGACGGCGTTACCGTCGGCGCGGGCGCGTACGTCGGCGGCTCGATCCTCGGCGTCGGCTACGACGTTCCGCCGGCATCCTCACTCGATTGCGTCATCGTTGCCAACGAGGACGCCGCACGCGAGTAACGCGACCGGCGTAACGACGCGCCTAGCGATCTGCGCGGTTCGTGGGATCGACCGGATGCGATGTTTGAGGCGATTCGTGATGCGCTCTTTCCCGCACAGTGCGCCGGCTGCGACGGCTACGGAACGGGATTGTGCGACGCATGTTTTCCGGCGATGGAACCATTGAAGATCGCGTTGCCGACGCTGGGCGTGCGCGCGATCGGTCCCTACGAAGGCGCATTGCGCCGTGCAATCTTGGCGCTAAAGGACGGGCGGCGCGACGTTGCGCAGGCGCTCGCCGAGCGGCTAGCGCGGCTGGCGAACGCGGACGACCTGCTCGTCCCGGTTCCCACCACCGCGGCGCGACGGCGGGTACGCGGTTTCGACGGCGGCGTACTGCTGGCGCGTTCGGCGGCGCGGATGTGCGGCGCAAACGTCCTCGAAGCGCTGGCCCAGGCAAGTGGCGATGCGCAGCGCGGACGCGACCGTCGCTCGCGGCTGGCCGCGCACGGGCGCTTTCGCTGCGCATCCACCGCGTTGGCTGGAGCACGCCTAACGTTGATCGACGACGTCGTCACCACCGGAGCGACGTTGGAGGATTGTGCCGGCGCATTGCGGGCGGCCGGAGCCATCGTCGTGGGAGCGGTGGTCGTTGCCGCGTCGCGTAACGGCGAGGACGCGATTACAGGCGACTAGCCCCGACGACCGCGAAAGCGATGCGTCGTGACTCCCTCCGACCGTTTGTTTCTGGCGCGCGCCGTCGAACTCGCGCAGCGCGGCTCCGGCGATACCGCGCCGAATCCACCGGTCGGCGCTTTGGTCGTGCGCGATAACAAAGTCCTCGGACAGGGCTACCATCAGCAAGCCGGTGCGCCCCATGCAGAGGTCGAGGCGCTGCGCGCCGGCGTCGACGCGCGCGGCGCGACGATGTACGTTTCGCTCGAGCCCTGCGATCACAGCGGGAGAACCGGTCCCTGCACGCAGGCGTTGATCGAGGCGGGAATCGCTCGCGTCGTCGTGGGAGCGCTCGACCCGAACCCGCTAACCAACGGTCGCGGCGTGCAACGTCTGCGCGACGCCGGAATTGCGGTCGAAGTGGCCGACGATCCGGCGGCGCGGGCCGTCATCGAGATCTTCGCTCGCTCGATTCGCGGCGACCGTCCGTATCTAGCGCTCAAACTTGCGATGTCGTTCGACGGCTATGTCGTATCCGAGCCCGGCGTCCAGCAGTGGCTCACCAGCGAGGACGTGCGTGCGTACGTGCGCGACCTGCGCATCGCCTACGACGCGGTAATGGTGGGCGCGAATACGGCGCGCATCGACGATCCGCAGCTGACGGTTCGTCCGGCGCGTCACCGGCGGCGCCCGTACCTGCGCATCGTCGCCTGCGAAACGCAGCCGGTACCCGAGAACCTGCACGTATTTGCCCGCGCAGATGGTTACGCGCGCACGATCGTGCTTGCTCCCGACGGCCTGCGAGCGCAGTTTGCTTCGCTCGAAAACGTTGCCGACGTCGTGTACGTCGGCGACGGCGCGTCACGGCTCGACCTCATTGGGGCGATGGCCGAGCTGCGGCGGCGCGGCGTGCATAGCATCCTCTGCGAAGGTGGCCCGCATCTGGGGGCGCGGCTGATCGAAGGGCGGCTCGTCGACCGTCTGTATTGGGTGATCGCGCCCGTGTTGCTGTCGAACGAGCGTGCAATTCCCGTCTTGCGCGGCGTCGATTTAGCGAGGGTGCAGCGGGAACTCCGCTTCGATGGAAGCGAACGTGTCGGCGACGATATGATCATCTCGGCAGTGTTTGAAGATGTTTAGCGGGCTGATCGGGCGCTTTGGTACGGTGCTTTTCGTCGATCCGCTGCCGGAAGGAGGCGCGCGCCTGCGCGTGCGCTGCGAGGGCGTCGCTGCGGAAAAAGCGGAGCCGAAGGATTCGATCGCCATCAACGGCGTGTGCCTCACCGCGGTTGAAATCGCCGGCGACGCGATAACCTTCGACGTCGTTCCCGAGACCCTGTCGCGCAGCACGTTGCGGTGGGTGGGACCCGGCGACGCAGTGAACGTCGAGTACTCGCTGCGCCTGGGCGACCGCCTGGGCGGTCATTTCGTTTACGGTCACGTCGATGCAACCGCCAAGGTGATTTCAACGCAGAGGGAGGGCCAGGGAGTTCGGATGCGCATCGAGCGACCGCGCGCACTCGCGCCGATGCTGGCGGAGAAAGCGTTCGTTGCGGTGGACGGCGTGAGCTTGACGGTCGCGGCGGTCGGCGACGGCTGGTTCGAGTTGGCCTTGATTCCCGAGACGATCGCTCGCACGACGCTGGGTCGCCTGCAGCCCGGAGACAGCGTTAACCTCGAGGTCGATCCGTTAGCGCGCTACGCCTTCGCGGCGGCGCAGCGGTGAGATTCAAGGATACTCTGCCGCCCGGCGCGCGCACGTTCGAATCGCGCCTGCGCGTGCAGTGGGCCGACGTCGACATCGCCGGCATCATGTATTTCGCCGCCTACTGGCGCTTTGCCGAACGTGCGGAGATGGATTTTTTCAACGAACTCGGCTTTCCGTATTCCGAGACGTTCAAGAAGTACGACATTTGGCTGGCGCGCGTGCGAGTTGAAGCAGAGTATCACGAACCGGCACGCATGGACGATTGGCTGCGCATGCGCACGCACCTCGAGAAGGTCGGCGCTTCTTCGATACGTTGGCAAACGGTGATGTTCAACGAGCGAACCGGAGAAGCGGGGGCGGTGTGCACCTTTACCATCGCCTGCATGGACCGGAACGAGTTGAAGAGCCGGCCCCTGCCGGCGGAGATGCGCGCGGCATTTGCGGCGTGCGTGGGAGCGCCGGCGTGATGCCGCGAGCCGGATTCTTAGTCGATTACAAGCGCATCGAATTGCGCAGTGAAGAGGTTCCGGCGCCGCCACCCGGCGGAATGGTGGTTCGCGTGCGCGCGGCGCTGACCGACGGAACGGACCTCAAGGCGTATCGCCGAGGCCATAAGCTGATGCCGTTCCCGTCGCGGTTCGGACACGAATTTTCGGGGGACGTTAGCGCGGTAGGCGAGGGGACGACGAAGTTTGCCGTCGGCGACGCGGTGATGAGCGTGCATTCTGCTCCGTGCGGCGAATGTTTTTGGTGCGTGCGGAAGCAGGAGGAACTCTGCGAATCGGTGATGCCGACGATGATCCTTGGCGCCTACGCCGACTATATCGAGGTTCCGGCGCGGATCGTCGAGCGCAACGCCTATCCCAAACCCCCGGATCTGCCGTACGCCGAGGCGGCCTTTCTCGAACCGCTTTCGTGCGTGGTGCATTCGGTTGACGTATTGGAGCCGCTGCTCGGCGCACGGGTCGCTGCGCCGACCGTGGCGGTGATCGGCGACGGCGGATTCGGCATATTGCACGCGCTGGTACTCCAAGAGCGCGGGCTCGGGCCGCTTCTGCTGGGGCATCGCGAAGCCCGCCTCGCGATCGCGCGATCGTTCGGCATAGCGACAGCAAACGTCCAGGGGAGCTCGCTGCGGGAAACGGTAGCTTCATATACGCAAGGCCGCGGCGCCGATGCCGCAGTCGAATGCACGGGTGACGAACGGGTGTGGGAAGAAGCGCCGGCCTTAGTGCGCCGCGGCGGCGTCGTCTCGTTTTTCGGCGGTTTGCCTTCGGGCACGCGGGTAGCGTTTGAAGCGGGTCGGCTGCACTACGACGAAATTCGGTTGATCAGCCCATTTCACTTTACGCCGCGCGCGGTTCGCCGCGCCCACGACATGCTGGTGGAGAAAAAAATATCGGTGGCACCATTGATATCGCAAACATTTCCGCTCGACCGCTTGGCCGATGCGTTCGTACGTTTGGACGGCGGCGAAGGCATCAAGTTCGCAATCGAGCCATGAACGAACGCATGCGTGCAACCGTCCTGTACGACGTTGACGATATACGCATCGAACAGCGCGACGTTCCGCAACCGCAGGAGGGCGAGTTGCTCGTGCAGACGCGCGCCAGCGGCATCTGCACCGGCGACATCATGGGCTGGTACATCCGGCGCAAAGCCCCGCTGGTGTTGGGCCACGAGCCCAGCGGCGTCGTGGTTGCGCTTGGGCCGGGGGCGCCGCCGCTGGACGATTCCGGCCGGCCCTTTGCCATCGGCGATCGGGTAGCGGTGCATCACCACGCGCCGTGCTTCGAATGCTATTTCTGCAAGCGTGGCGACTACGTGCAGTGCGCAACGTGGCGAGCAAGTAAGATCGATCCCGGCGGTTTGGCCGAGTTCTTTCGCGTGCCGCGCGAAAACGTCCGCGATACGCTGCGGTTGCCCGACAACGTTTCGTTCGTAGACGGCTCGCTGGTCGAACCGCTGGCGTGCGTGCTGAAGTCGCTGCGGCGAGCCCGGGTGCGTCCCGGCGATACCGTTTTGGTGATCGGTCTCGGCGTCATGGGCTTGATGCACGTTGCCGCCGCACGCGACCGCGGCGCAAACGTGATCGGCAGCGATTTTAGCGAGCGGCGGCGCGAGCTGGCCAGCGCGCTTGGCGCAAGCGTCGTGCATCCGGAGCAAGCGGCAAGCGTGCTCAAGAAAAACACCGATGGCCGCGGTGCCGATGCCGTTATCTGCGGTCCGGGTCTGCCCGAAGTGTTGCGCGAAGCGCTGGCACTTGCCGCGCCGGGCGGGACGGTCGTTATGTTCACTCCGCTGGAGCCGGGAACGGCATTTTCCTTCGATCCGAACGACCTGTATTTTCGCGACGTCCGGCTCGTCGCCTCATACTCGTGCGGTCCGAGAGATACGCGCGAAGCCTTGGCGGCGATCGCCCGCGGCGTCGTCAACGCGCAACGGCTGGGCGCGACCGAGTTTCCGCTCGAGAGTGCGGCCGACGCCTATCGCGCGCTCTCGCAGGCGCAGATCGTCAAACCTATCGTGACGTTCGAACCAAGCCTGTTCGACTAGCGCGGCCCACGTCGCCAAAGGACCGGCGAAACGACTGGCCTTACGGAGCGACCAGCGTCGTCGAGGTTATGTCTTCGACTTCGGTGATGGGGCCGGGCTGTGGAACCTCGTGCATCGTGTCGTCGGCACGCGTAGTGACCCGCCAGGCGACAGCGAGCGCGATCACCGAGAACGCGGCGGCGACGAACCACGGCATGCCGACCAAACCGAGGTGACGCCACGGTCCGCTGAAGAGCGCGAAGAGCGGTCCGAAGATGAGCGGCCCGATGATCATCGCGACGCCGCGAACCGCTCCGAGCGCGCCCTGCAACTCGCCCTGCTCGTTCACCGCGACGTGCCGGGTCATGATCGAGAGTGCCGGCGGACCGTAGAGGGCCAACGATTCGAACACGATGGTCAGGCAGAAGATGACGCCGTTGGGAATTCCGAACAGCGCGAAACCGGCGGCGGCAACCGCAAGACCGACCAGCACCGCCCGGCGCTCGCCGAGCCAGTTGACGAACGGCTGGACCAGCAACGCCGAAGTGATCGACGACGTCAGGCCGACCAGCATCAACGTTGCGCCCACTTGAAACGAGCTCCAGGCGAAGACGCCGATACACCACAGGACCCAAACGGTGGTGTAGACTTCGTGCGAGACGTACTCGAAGAAGTTCACGGTCGTCAGCCCGAGCAGCTCGCGATGGCGTGAGAGTAGCTTCAGCGACCCGAGCGGATTGGCACGCTTCCATTCAAGCGACGTCGACCGATGCTCGGGTGCAAGCGATTCCGGTAGCACGAAGAGACCGTACAAGAAATTCGCCAGGCTGAATCCGGCCGCTACCCAAAATGTGAGGCGTGGCCCGTAGTTGCCGAGCAATCCACCGATCAGCGGTCCGGCGATGAAGCCGAAGCCGAAGGCCGCGCCGATGTACCCGTATGCTTTTGCGCGCTTTTCGGGCTCGGTGACGTCGGCGATGTACGCGCTTGCGACCGAGATCGATGCGGTTGCACCGCCGGAGATAATGCGTCCGGCAAACAGCCACCATACGTTGGGTGAAAGCGCCATGATGGCGTAATCGACGGCCGTCGCAAAGTTCGAGATCAGTACGACCGGCCGGCGCCCGATGCGATCCGACAGCATTCCCAATAGCGGCGAGCAGAAGAACTGCATCGTGGCCCAAACGACGCCAAACAGCGTTACCCACCACGCCGCATTGGCGACGCTGCCGGTGAAGTGCGCGATCAATTTGGCCAGCACCGGCGCGATCATGCCCAAGGCGAGCATGTCGAGGAAGATGGTGATCAAAATGAAGGTGGTCGCGGCGCGGCGCGGTCTTCGTTCAGGCATGCGCATTGGTCAACTCCGCTGGGGATGGAAGGGATTCAAGCGTATCGATCCACAGGTCGACGGCCCGGTTCACGCGAGGATAGTCGCCGGTCGCGCACAGGTCGAGCAAGAAACCGCGGAAGCCGGCCACCACGATCGTTCCGATCGCGCGCGAGTCGTTGTGCGAATAGCCCTCGTCGTGGCGGGCGTCGGCACGAAAGCGCAGCCAATCCTCAACCGTGTTTTCCAAGAAGCCGCGGTATTTTTGTGGAGCGTTCAAGGCAAAGACGTAGGTTTCAAGCGAGCGTTTGAAGGCGGCAAGCCCCTCGGGCGAGCTCATCGCGTTCCATATCTCCCGGCACGCATCGGCGATGGGTGCGCCCTCACCGCGCATTATCTCGGCAAACTGCTTGCGCTGACGCGCGCGGCGCGCACGCATCACGTCGGCGAGCAGTTGCTCCTTGGATCCGAAATGGTACAGCAGGGTGCGCGGGCTGGCGCCGATGGCCTTTCCCAACGGACGGAGCGAAAGATCGCCGACGCCGTGCGCTTCGACGTAGTCGAGCGCCGCTTCGAGCAGATCCTCACGCCGGGCTGGGTCGGCAGTACGGGCCATAGCGCCAGGGTAGCATAATTGAAACAGTCGTTTCAAGTATCAGTGCGTAACTTGACAACTGTAAAGTTGCGAGCGTAGGCTGGAAATCCGATGACAACCTTTAGCGACGTCCTCAACGCCGCCATGGAGAGCGTCGGTCTCTCGGCGGCCGAGCTGGCCGGCAAGACCGGGCTCACCGAATCGGCGATTTCCCTGCTGCGCGCGGGACGCCGCGAGCCGTCCTATAGGACCCTGCAACGGCTGCGCTCCACGCTGCCCGAACTCGGCGAGCCAGGCACGGCGCCGTCGGTGTTCGACACGATCCCGGAAGCGATCGCCGACATTCGTGCCGGCAAAATGGTCGTCGTGCTCGACGACGAGGACCGCGAGAACGAAGGCGACCTGGTCATGGCCGCGCAGATGGTCACGCCCGACGCGATCAACTTCATGCGCCGGGAGGCCGGCGGATTGATCTGCGTTCCGATGACCGGTAAGCGCCTCGAAGAACTGCATTTGCCGCAGATGGTGGACGACAATACCGCGGTTCATGAAACCGCCTTCACGGTCTCGGTGGAGGCGCGCGGCGAAACGACGACCGGAATATCGGCACACGATCGCGCGGCCACAATCAAGAGGCTCGTCGATCCGCAAGCTAAGGCCGGCGACTTTCTGCGCCCCGGCCATACGTTTCCGTTGCGCGCGCGTGAAGGCGGCGTGCTCGTGCGCGCCGGTCAGACCGAAGCGTCGGTCGATCTCGCCCGACTGGCCGGCCTCTATCCTGCCGGCGTCATCTGCGAAATCATGGCCGAAGACGGAACCATGGAGCGCCGCGACGGGTTACGGTCGTTTGCCGACAAGCACGGCCTTAGGCTCATCACCGTAAAGGACCTCATCGCACATCGCATGCAGACCGAAAAACTCGTCAAACGGATCGCGACGTTCGACATGCCGACAACGATCGGCAACTGGAAGGGTTACGCGTACGAAAACTCCATCGACGGCAACTGCCACGTTGCGCTGGTCATGGGCGAGATCGGCGACGGCAGGGACATCGCCGTGCGCGTGCACTCGGAGTGCCTGACCGGCGACGCGCTGCACTCGATTCGTTGCGATTGCGGTGCGCAGCGCGACGGCGCGATGCGTATCATCGAAAGAGAAGGGCGCGGCGTCCTGCTCTACCTGCATCAGGAAGGCCGCGGCATCGGTTTAGCCAACAAGCTGCGCGCCTACGAGCTGCAGGATAAAGGCGCGGATACCGTCGAGGCCAACCTTGCGTTAGGACTTCCTGCGGATAAGCGCGACTACGGTATCGGCTCGCAGATACTCTACGACCTGGGCGTGCGCGAGCTGCGGGTGATCACCAACAACCCGCGCAAGATCTTTGGATTGGAAGGATACGGGCTGAAGATCGTGGGCCGCGTGCCGATTCAAACGCCACCGACGGTGTACAACCGCAAATACATCGCAACCAAACGCGCCAAGCTGGGACACATCTTCGACGAGCCGGCGGCGTCATGACCAAGACGAACAACGGCGGCTCCCCGCTTCCGCACTGCGCCGGACTGCGCTTTGCACTGGTTGTGGCGCGTTTCTATCCCGCACTGGCCGACCAACTCGTCGCCGGCGCGCAGCGCGCGCTGCGCGACTGCGGGGTTGCGCAAGACGCCATCGACGTTTACGAGGTCCCGGGCTGCTTCGAATTGCCGCTGGCTTGCAGCAAGCTCGCGGCCGAGGGCAACTACAACGGGCTCGTCGCTCTTGGGGCGGTGATCCGTGGTGAGACGCCGCACTTCGAATACGTTGCCGCCGAGTGCGCCCGCGGGGTGATGAACGTACAGCTCGATGCGGGCGTGCCGATCGGTTTCGGCGTGTTGACGACCGAGAATTTGGCCCAGGCGCAGGAGCGGGCCGACCCGGCTCGCGGGAACAAGGGCTACGTAGCCGCTCTGGCGGCCACGGCCTTGGCGACTCTGGAGGTCGGGGCGGCTAGGGCAGGCTTTCGCCAGTAGGTGCCCCCTGGCAAGCAAGGGGTTTCTGTGACTTTCGTCGCATGGTTCCGGGCTTACCCCACGTTCGGAGGCTCGGTCATCTTGGAAGACAAGACGCTCACTTGCAAGGATTGCAATAATCAATTCATTTTTACGGTTCGCGAGCAAGAGTTCTTTCACGAAAAGGGGTTTCAGAACGATCCCCAGCGCTGTCGTGAATGCCGTCAGGCGCGTCGCAGCAACGGCGACCACAGCCACTACTCGAGCACGCAGCGGCCCAGCTACGAGGCAGTGTGTGCGGAATGCGGGGTAAACACCACCGTGCCGTTCCGCCCGCGCGGCGACCGCCCGGTCTACTGCCGGACGTGCTATACGGCGCACATGCCGGCGCCGGCAGTTCTCTAGACTATAAGCGGTCGGGCAGGCTTCGGGGTCGCGCGTTCAGGATGAAGGCGCGATGCTCGATGTTGATCTGACGCCGGTCGTCTGGGAAGGCGATGCCGTCCGCTATCTCGACCAGCGGCGGCTTCCACAGGAGATCTGGCACGAACGGGCCCGGACAGCCGAAGAGATCGCCGAAGCCATAGAAACCCTGGCGGTACGCGGCGCGCCGTGCATCGGCGTCTTTGCTGCATACGGCGTCGCCCTGTTGCGCTCGAGCATCGTAGACGATGCCGAGTTTGCGCGCGCCGCGCAGCGGGTGCGCGACGCTCGGCCGACAGCGGTGAATCTGGCTTGGGCCGTCGACCGCGTCCTGCGCTCGGGCGACATGCTGGTGGAAGCGCGCGCTATCCACCAAGAGCAGATCGCTATGGATGCGGCGATCGCGCGATCCGGAGCCGAGCTCGTTCGGCATGGCGCTCGCGTCCTCACCCACTGCAACACCGGTCCGCTGGCCACCGCCGGCGGCGGTACTGCGCTGGGCGTGCTCATCGCCGCGCAGCGAGCGGGCCGCACGCCCCACGTGTACGCCTGCGAAACGCGGCCGCTCTTACAGGGCGCGCGGCTCACCACCCTCGAGCTGCAGCACGCGGGTGTCGACGTCACGCTACTGGCCGATGCCGCGGCCGCGACAGCGATGCTGCACGAGCACATCGACCTGGTACTGGTCGGCGCCGACCGAATCGCTGCCAACGGCGATACGGCCAACAAGATCGGCACGTATTCACTGGCGATCGCTGCCGCTCGGCAGCGCATTCCGTTTTACGTTGCGGCACCGTGCTCGACGTTCGACCTGACGATTGCCGGTGGTGCGCAAATCCCAATCGAGCAGCGTAGCGCGCTCGAGGTCGCGACCTTGCGTGGCGAGCCGATCGCGCCTGCTGGAACAAGGGTCTACAATCCCGCCTTCGATATCACGCCGGGCGAGCTGATAACCGCCTTCATCACCGAGCACGGTATATTGCGCCCGCCCTACGCCGATTCGTTGCGAGCGCTGACGCGGGTCGCGACGTGAAGTACTACGAGTTCGTCGACAAGCAGCCGGCGATCGGGAAGCTGGTGATCGTCGAAGGCACCGAACGCGAGCTGGCCGACGCCGCCATCGAGACACTGTTGGAACGCCTGCTGCCGGCCGACGTGCGCGAGCTAAACCTGGACAAGATTCCGGCCTCCGAGTTTACCGATGCCGCGCGGGTGCGCGAAGCCGTGCAGGCGATGCCGTTCTTGGCCGAGCGTCGCGTGGTGCTCATCACCGACGCACAAACGTTGCGAGCGCAGCCGCGCCGCGATCTGTGGGATGCGGCGCAGGCGGTTCCCGAGGGCAACACCTTGATCGTCGCCGACCTGCTCTCGCCGCGCTCGCAACGTCCGCAGTCGTTCGGCGCGCTGGCCGGTCGCGCGGCCCTGCGCATCGACACGACGGCTGGCGAGGACGTTCGCGATCGCTACATTCGTGAGTTGCTGGCAACGCTCGGCGCGAGCGCCGAGCCGCGCGCGATCGCAGCTCTGGCAAATAGTGCTGCGGACTTAGCCGCAGTCCGTAACGATCTAGAAAAGTTAGCGATCTCCGGAAAGAAGATCACCTACGCCGAACTCGAGCAGGAGAGCCTATCGATAGAAGATCCCAAAGCGTATAAGTATGCTAGCGCGATCGTCGAGGGGCGCGCGCCCGAGGCCTTCGGGATTGCAAGCGAGCTATTTGCTACCGATCCGCGCGGCGCGGCAATTCCGCTCCTGTCGGCGTTGGCAACCGAGTTTGGATTCATTTGGGAACTTGCGCGCCCGGGTGGAGCACTACCCGCTCGCGCCCGCTGGCGCGAGCGCGTTCTTCGTCCCTTGGCCGGCCGCATCGGCGAGCGCCGCGCGCGGCTCGCCTACGAACGCGCGGCACACGGCGTAGAAGCCGTCGTCACCGGTCAGGCGGGAAGCGATCCCGGCGATCACCGCGCCCTGGTGGACCGCATCGGTGCAGAACTCTCGGGCCTGGCGCGGCCTCACTAACGCTCGTGGTTGTCCTGGCGCTGACGCTATTGGTCGGAGCGGTGACGCCGGCGCCGGACGAGATTCTGCAGCGCGCGGCGCAGGCGTGGCAATCTCGAGCGGTCGCCGCGTACGAGTCATTCACGCTACCTTGCGACCAAACGTCCCTCTCCGCGCAGTGCAATCCCGACGACGACGCACAATTCGTCGTTCGCATGGCTGACGGTCGCACGTTCGCGCAAAGCCTTCCTCGAGACGGCGCGGCCTCGCAGGTACTCTTGCGGGGCGGCTACATCTTTGGCCCCGGTGGAGCTCCGCTCGGTTTCTACCGGCGAGTCGGCGCAACGCCGCCGCCATCGCCTCCTCCCGACCTGGCGCCCGACCCGCTCGAGCTCAAGACCATAGCGACGGTTACCTCGGCGGGAGATCCGTACGATGTGACCCTGGTCGGGATCGAGAGCATCAACGGTAGGCGCTGCTATCATCTGCGCTTGCGGCCGCTGGGCGATCCCGACCGCTTCCCGCTGCGCGAGCTTTGGGTTGGCACAGCGGACTTCGAAGTCGTTGCACTCACGTACGACTGGGATTTCGGCAGCGGTCATCGCGGCCGCGTTTCCTATCGCTTCGCGCCAATCGGCCCGCGCGGCGTTTGGGCGATCGAGCGGATCGACGCGGACGTGGACGTTCGCCATGAAGTCTTTACCACCCGAACCGAGCACGTGGGTAGCGACTTGCGCGACATTACCTTCCCCGCGGATTGGCCTGCGGCGGATTTTGCGACGCCGTAGCAGAACAGCACACATACCGCATGGAGTACCAGACCTACGCTTCACCGTTCTCTTGGAGATACGGGCGCGCGGAGTTGCGCGCGCTCTTTAGCGAGCACATGCGCCGCCGTTTGTGGCGTGAGGTTTGGGTCGCGCTGGCGCAAGCGCAGTCCGAGTACGGCCTGGTGACTGCAGAAGAAGTCGCAGACCTGCGCGAGCAGTCGGGAAACATCGACATCGAGCGCGCCTTGGCCATCGAGCGTGAGATCCACCACGATCTCATGGCCGAGATCCGCACGTTTGCCGAGCAGGCGACGGTCGGCGGCGGAAAGTTGCACCTGGGTGCGACCTCGATGGACATCGAGGACACGGTCGAGACCTACCGACTGCGGCGCGCGCTCTCGCTCATCGGCGCCTCGCTGCGCGAGCTGCTCGATCTCTTTGCCGCCAGGATTATCGAACACGTCGATCTCGTCTGCATGGCCTTGACCCACCTGCAACCGGCGGAGCCGACGACGCTGGGCTATCGGTTGAGCGTCTACGCGCAAGATCTGCTCATCGACGATGCCAATCTGCGCTTCGTCTTTGAAAACCTTACGACCAAGGGGATGCGCGGCGCGGTCGGCACGGCGGCGTCGTACGAGCAACTGCTCAATCACCCTGGCGCGTCGGAGCAGATCGAGCGCAACGTTCTCGCTACGTTCGGTCTGGAAGCGCGCGACGTTAGCACGCAGACCTATCCGCGCAAACTGGACTATCTTTTGCTCTCCGGATTGGCCGGACTCGGCGCTTCGCTGTCAAAGTTCGCCGCCGACGTTCGCGTCCTGAGCTCACCGGGCTTCGGTGAAGTGGGGGAGCCGTTCGGCAAAGATCAAGTGGGCAGCTCGGCGATGCCGTTCAAGCGCAATCCGATCCTCTCCGAGCGCATCGATTCGCTGGCACGATTGCTCGGCGGCTATGCGGACGTCGCCTGGCAAAATGCAGCGACGAATCTGCTCGAGCGCACCCTCGATGACAGCGCGAACCGGCGCACGATTCTGCCCGAAGCATTGCTGTGTGCGGATGAGCTGTTGACGCTGGCCCGCAGGGTGCTCGACGGCCTACGCATTGACGAGCGGCGCATCGCGCAGAACCTTCGCACGTTTGGTCCATTCGCCGGCACGGAAGCCGTTATGATGGAAGCGGCGCGCGCGGGCGGCAATCGTCAAGTCCTCCACGAACTGCTGCGGACCGCAGCGATGCAAGCCTGGGATGCGCTGGCCAAGGGCGAGAGCAATCCGCTGGCGCGCTTGCTCGTCGCCGAGAAGGCGTTGACTTCGTGGATCGATCCGGCCGAGATTCGCCGCTTGCTCGACCCTAGCAAACACGTGGGCACGGCCCCACAGCGAGCGCGGTCGCTGGCGACGCGCATCGCGGGGCTGCCTGCATTTCCGGTACAGAAAGACGTTCGATTCGCATGAATAAGGGCATTGAGATCGCGCGCGGCAAGACCAAGGTTCTCTACGAAGCGCCGGGTCAGCCCGACTTTCTGGTCGTCAGCCAAACCGATAGCATTTCGGCCGGCGACGGCGCGCGTCGCAACGAAATCGCCGGCAAAGGGCGACTGGCTGCGCAAACGACGGCCCGCGTCTTCCGCTTGCTCAATCTGTGCGGACTGCCGACCCACTACGTGCAAGGCGGCGAAGATGACGACGGCAACGAGATGCGCGTGCGCCGCTGCAACATGATTCCGCTGGAAGTTGTCGTACGCGGCGTCGTCGCCGGTTCGCTAGCCCGGCGCAACCCGGGGCTGCAGCGCGGCGCCCTGCTCGTGCCGCGCATGGTGGAGTTCTTTTTGAAGGATGACGCTAATCACGATCCGCTGATCGGTCCGGACGAAATCGTTGCCAAGAACATCGCCACCCCGGTCGAGATCGGGGCGATGACCGAACTCGCTCGTTTAACCTTTGAGATTCTGGCCCACGCCTGGCGCAAACGCGACGTCTTGCTCGTCGATCTGAAAATCGAGTTTGGCCGGCTGGCGGGCGGCGAGAACAACGGTGCGCTGGTGATCGGCGACGTGATCGACAACGATTCGTGGCGCATCTGGCCACAGGGTCGCGAAGACTTGATGCTGGACAAGCAGATCTACCGCAACCTCAACCCGATCGACGAAGCGGGTTTGACCCGGGTCAAAACCGCGTACGAGCAGGTCGCCGAAATGGTGGGCAGCTTTCCACAGATGCGGCCGGGCATGGTGGCCGTATTCGCCGACGGTCCCGAAGAGGTCGAGCGCGCCAACGCGATCGTGCAGCAGGTGGGCGTTTTCGGAATTCCGACCGCGCGTCACGTTGCCAGCGCCGCGCGCACGCCCGCCTACGCGCTTCAGCTCGTCGCCCAACTCGAGGCGACCTTTGCCCGGCTCGTCATCGTTACCGCCGGTGCCGATGACGCGCTGGCGCGAACGCTCGAATATGCTACGCCCGCGCCGGTGATCTCCGGCAACGGCGATCCGGCAGCGGTCGCACTGCGCTGCGCAAAAGTCCTTGCCGCCGAAGACACCGTGTTGTTCGGGCGCACGCTGCTGGTGCAGCAAAACATGCGTTCGGCCGTTCATCAGGCGGATATGGCGCTCCAGCAACAAGCCGCGGCGCCGCCCGGGACCAAGCTTGCCTAACGTCAATCTCCGCCCCGACGAGATCCAGCGCATCGAGCGGCGCTTGGGTCGCAAGCCTTCTACCGTTGAGTTACACGCGTTCGACGCGCAATGGAGCGAGCATTGCTCGTACAAATCCAGCCGCGAGCACTTGCGCAAGCTCCCAACCACCGGCGAGAACGTCGTCGTCGGCGTCGGCGAGGACGCCGGCGTGGTGCACTTGGGCGTGCACGATGGCGAGCGCTACGGCATCGTCGTCGCCCACGAATCGCACAACCACCCCTCGCAAGTGGTGCCGTTTGAGGGAGCGGCGACCGGCGTCGGCGGCATCGTGCGCGACGTGCTGTGCATGGGTGCGGAGGTCATCGGGCTGGCCGATGCATTACGTTTCGGTAGCCATGCGACCGATCCGAAGTCGCACCAACGTTACGTCGCGCGCGGGGTGGTCGAAGGCATCGCCGCCTACGGCAATTCGATCGGCGTTCCCAACGTCGCCGGGGACATATATTTTGATTCCGGATTCAACGACAACTGTTTGGTCAACGTGATCGCGCTCGGCATCGTCAAGGAGTCGGAGATCATTCATTCGCGGGCGCCGCAAGGCTCGGCCGGCTGGGATATCGTGCTTGTCGGCAAAGCGACCGACGCCAGCGGCTTCGGCGGCGCTTCGTTTTCATCGGTAACGCTCGACGCCGCGGACGAAGCGGCGAACAAGGGCGCGGTACAAGTGCCCGACCCGTTTTTGAAAAGCGTCATCATGCGCGCTTCGTACCGCGTTTTTGACTACTTGCGCGAGAAGCAGATTACTGCCGGCTTCAAGGATTTGGGCGCCGGCGGCATCATGGGGTGCTCGGCCGAGATCTGCGCCGCCGGTGGTTTCGGCGCGACGCTCGATCTCGACGCGGTCAACGTTGCCGTTCCGAACTTGCCGCCCGAGGTGATCGCGGTGGGCGAAGCCCAGGAGCGCATGCTGTGGGTGCTTCCCCCGGATGCGACCGCCGACGTGTTGCGCATCTATAATGAAGAGTATTCGCTTCCGGCGATTGCCCACAACGCGCGGGCGACGGTCGTCGGAACCGTCACGCAGGAGAAGCGGTACGTTCTGCGCCATGGCGACGAGATCGTGATGGACGTGGACATCGACTTTCTGACCGGATCGGTCAAGGACGCCCTGCCGTACGCCTCGCCGAAACTGCTTGGCGCTTTCGGAAAGTTTGGGAAACCGGAACTTTCAGTGTATGGCGGCGAGCCGCATTGGATGCAATACGATAGCGTGGTGCGCGGCCGCACGGTAATTCCCCGTGGCGCGGCGGCGGCCGGCGTACTGGCGCCGATTCCAGGTTCAAAGCTCGGGGTGGCGCTTTCCGTCGCCGGACATCCCTGGGCGCGCGACGCCTTCGACGCGGGACGCAACGCGGTACACGACGCGGTTCGGATGGTAGCGTCGGTCGGCGCGCGCCCGATCGCATTGACCGACTGTCTCAACTTCGGCGATCCGCGCAATCCGGAACAGCTTGGCGAGCTGGTGGCGGCGATCGACGGCTTGAGCGAGGCGGCCACGGATCTCAACCTGCCGTTCGTTTCCGGCAACGTCAGCCTCTACAACGCCGACGCCGAAGGCCGCCCGATTCCTCCGTCGCCGATCGTTGCCTGTATCGGCGTGCTGGACGACGTATCGGACGTCGTTACGAGCAGGGGTGCATGAGCGGGAAAGTCGCCGTCGTCGTCTTTCCCGGAACGAACTCGGAAGTCGAGACGGT
>JBPYDW010000014.1:0-3554 GCA_051986335.1 Vulcanimicrobiaceae bacterium
TCGCCCGACATCGCCGCGGTCGCGCGTTCGTATCGTCTGCCCGACCTCTCGCTCTTCGATCCCCCGCAAACGCAAGTCGTCGACGACAGCAACCGCGCGCATATTCTCGAGGACACGTTGGCGTCGTTCGGCGTTGGAGCGAAGGTCCAGCACATCGAGCGCGGCCCTTCGATAACGCGGTACGAGCTCAAGCCGGAACGCGGCGTGAAGATCTCGCGCATCGCGTCGCTCGCCGACGACCTCGCCTTGGCGCTGGCCGCGACGTCGGTCCGCATCGAAGCTCCGATCCCCGGTAAATCGGCGGTCGGCATCGAGGTTCCAAACGCAACGATTTCGATCGTTGCCGTGCGCGAGATTCTCGACGCGATGCCGCAGCGCGGTCAGGTGCCTCCGCTATGGATGGCGTTGGGCAAGGATATCACCGGCAGGCCGGTTTTGGGCGATCTGGCTAAAATGCCGCACCTGCTCGTCGCGGGCGCGACCGGCTCGGGCAAATCCGTTTGTCTGAACGGCATCATCGCGTCCCTGCTGGCCAGCGCGACTCCGGATCAGGTGCAACTGCTGATGATCGATCCAAAGCGGGTCGAGTTGCCGATCTACAACGGCATTCCACATCTGATCAAAGAGGTGATCACCGACCCGCGCATGGCCGCCGGCGCTCTCTTTGAGATGACCAAGGAGATGGATTCGCGCTACGAACGCTTCGCCAAGGCCGGCGTTCGCAAAATCGAAGAGTACAACGCCAAATTCCCCGAAGCGCGACTTCCCTATGTCGTAATCCTGATCGACGAACTAGCCGATCTCATGCTCATTGCCCCGGCGCGCGTGGAGACGACGATCATGCGCTTGGCGCAGCTGGCACGCGCCACCGGCATACATCTGATCGTCTGCACACAGCGGCCTTCCGTTGACGTCATCACCGGTCTGATCAAGGCGAACATCCCGTCGCGCATCGCCTTCGCCGTGAGCTCGCAAGTGGACTCGCGCACCATTCTCGACATGGTCGGCGCGGAGCGGCTGTTGGGGCGCGGCGACATGCTCTACCTGCCGATCGACGCTCCCAAGCCGATCCGCGCGCAGGGCGCGATGATCCACGCCGGCGAGACGCAGCGACTGGTGGATTTCTGGGCCCGGCAAGCGCGTCCCGACAACCTGCTCGACGTCGAGGTCGTACCGATCGGCGAAGAAGAATCGCGCAAGGATACCGATCCGCTCTGCTACGATGCGGCGCGCTTCATCATCGAGACGCAATACGCGTCGACCGCCCAACTGCAATCGCAGTTTTCTATCGGCCATCCGCGCGCGGTACGCATCATGCGCCAGCTCGAGGAGTTCAAGGTCGTCGGCCCGCACGAGGGCACCAAGCCGCGTCGCATACTGCTCGGCTTACCCGAGCTGGAACAGATCGCAACGCGCCTCGGCAAGGACGCGTCGGGTGGCCAGCAAGATCTCTTCGCCAGCGGTTAATCGTGCGGCCGCGCTCGTCTGGTGCGCCGCGATTGCAGTGGTGCTCTTTTGCGCGCTCGGATTTTACGTCGTGCACTACGGCGAGCCGCAACCGCTCGTCGCCGCCGAGGCGGCGTTAGTCAATCATTCGACGCTGGTCGCGTGGTGGGCGACCTGGTTGTGCTGGCCGCAGTTCCTGGTGCCGCTGTGCCTGGTGCTTCTGATCGTCGCGTGGCGTGTACCCGGCTGGCGCCGGCCGATCGTGGGAAGTATCGTGGTCCTGTTGTTGTGCTGGATCTGCGCCGACCTGACCCAACGGATCTTCGAGCGGCCGCGGCGTCTGGACTGGGTCGTCAAGCACGAGACGGCGTTCTCGTATCCCAGCTCGCACGCGGCGATCGCAACCGGATTCTATCTCTTGTGGGCCTGGATGTTGTGGCAGCTGCGGGGACCGGTTTGGCGCATCTGCAGCGTGGCTCTGATCGTTATCGCGGTGACGATCATGTGGTCCAGACTCGCCCTCGGCGCTCATTACGTGACCGATATCGTGGGCGGGGCACTCTTGGGAGGCGCAATCGCCGCCGCCGCGGGAGCCTGGGGCCTCCGCCGATAAAGGTGCTTGGCTCGCGCCGTGGCGCGGCTCTACAGTTGACGTGAAAATGGATACGCAGGTGGCATACCAGATCGACCCGGCATTGCGCGCGATCGAACACAAGGTCGACGAGGGCATACCGCTCTCGATGGAAGACGGGCTGGCGCTGTTCAGGACGCCCGACCTCCACAACCTCGGCCGCATCGCGCGGGCGCAGAAGGAGCGCAAGTCCGGCAAGAACGTTTTCTACGTTCTCAACCGCTATATCAACTCGACGAATGTCTGTTACGCGGGCTGCAAATTCTGCTCGTTTGCCGCCGACGAGTTCAAGGAGAAGGAGCGGGTGGTGCGGATGCCGGCCGACGTCGTCTTCGAGAAGGCGTTCGAAACCGGAGTGAATTTCAACCAAATCCACATTGTCGGCGGTCACGATCCCCGTCAGCTCTCGCTGGACTATTGGCTCCCGTTGATGCGGCGCTTCAAGGAAACGGCGCCCCACGTGCAACTCTCGCTCTTTACCGCTGCCGAGCTAGAGTATATGGCCAAGCGCCATCGGCTGTCTTTTTCCGAGCTCATTGCCATTTTGAAAGATGCCGGCTTGGACAACGTCAACGGCGGCGGCGCGGAGATCTTTGCCGAGGAGACGCGCAAGAAGATCTGTCCCAACAAGGTCAACTCCGATAACTGGCTCGGTCTTCACGAGGAGTTGCATCGCCAGGGCATCGCCTCGAACGCGACGATGCTGTACGGCCACATAGAATCGCTCGAGGATCGTGTCGATCACCTCATCCGCCTGCGCGAATCGCAACGCCGCTCTCCCGGCTACAACGCCTTCATTCCGCTGGCGTTCCATCCCGACGGCAACGAGCTCAACGACTGCGGCTGGACGACCGGCCTAGACGACATCCGCACGTTCGCGGCCGCTCGCCTAATGTTGGACAACTTCGATCACATCAAGGCATATTGGATGATCCAAGGTCTCAAGGTGTGTCAGGTGGCGCTGCACTTCGGAGCCGACGACATGGACGGCACGCATGGGTCCACCGACGAGGAGATGATCTATCACTCGGCCGGCACCCACTCCGGCCAGTACGTCGACGATCGCGAGTTTCGCCGGCTCATTGAGGAGGCCGGTTACGTACCGGTTCGCCGCAACTCGACGTACGATGAATTCCCCTACGACTGGACTCCGCCCAGCGCGCTGGTGACCGCATGACGCTACGCTGCGGACGGATCAAGTACACCAACGACCTGCCGGTCTACGCCGCGTTCGATCGCGGGGCGATCGAATATCCCGGATCGCTGCACGCCGACGTCCCGTCACGGTTGAACGCGATGCTCTTGGACGGCGCGCTCGACCTCAGCCCGATCAGCGCGTTCGCCTACGCTAAGCACGCGCACTCGCTGGTACTCCTGCCCGATCTGTGCATCGGTGCTCGCGACGAGGTGATCTCGGTCGTGCTCGTCTCGCAGACGCCGCCGGCGCTACTGGACGGAGCGGATATTTGGGTAACCC
>JBPYDW010000015.1:0-2032 GCA_051986335.1 Vulcanimicrobiaceae bacterium
CGCGACACTAAGCAGCGCGAGCGCAACGAAGACGAGCGTGGGGCGTTGAACGAAGAGACGAGTCGGCCACATCGGCTATTCGAACCTACGGGCTTGGGCTGGCCTCTGGGCCCGAAATCTTTTGGCCAGGCGTAAGGCCGAGCTGGCCGTTGGCGACGACTCGCGTTCCGCTCGCAAGACCGGTAACGACGGAGGTTTTTCCATCGTTGCCCTTCTCCTTAACGCTTTTTGTCATTACGGTGCCGCTTCCGTCGACGACCATCAGGCTGTCGTGCGCGTCGTCGAGAAACGCGGTTACCGGCACGCCGATTCCGCTGACGGAAGTAAGCGAGACCGTGCCGGTTATCGCCATTCCGGATTTCAATCGAAGGTCCGGATTGCCGAGTATCGCCTGAACGGTAAAGTTGGTTGACCCGGGTATAACCTGCCCGAGCACGGCGCTGACCCTGCCACGATAGATCGCGCCCGAAACTCCGGCGACGGTGATCGAAACCGGCGCGCCGTTTCTGATTCGAAAGACGTCCTCAGAAGAGGCGTTGAGCATCGCATAAACCGGGTCGAGCTGCTGGATCGTGAAGATCGTCGCGGAGCCGGGATACTGGCCGGGGTTTAGATTGCGATTGACGACGACTCCGTTGACCGGAGAGACGATCGATGCTTTATCGATTGAGGCCTGAATTTGAGCGGCTTGAGCGTGGGCCGACTGGGCGGAAGCCACCGCAGAGGCCACGTTGGCCGCCTGCAGTCCGCCCGCATAGGTGCCGTTAACCCGCGCGTTAAGCTCGGCTGAAGAAAGGCTCGCCATCGCCGAGCGCTCCTGTTGCTGGTCGTTGCGTACCATCGTCCGCTGCTGATCGACCAATTGCTGCGAAACGTAACCCGTCTGCAATAAATTCTGGTACCGCTCGAGATTGATCGTATCGAGCTTTAACGTCTGCTGCGCCTGGAGCAGCGCCGCTTGGGCGTTTCGCACTTGGTCGCCGCCCTGACCGATATTGAGCGTTGCCTGGTACTGCGTCTGCTGCGCGCGGGCGTCGTCGGATAGCGCACTTTGCTGCGCCGCATTGAAGCTGGCTCGCAAGTCCGTCGTGTCCAAGGTCGCCAAAAGCTGGCCCTTGTGCACGTAGTTTCCTTCGATCACGTAGACCGTATCGGTTGGCTCGACCAGCGAACTCGACAACGAAATGTTTTGGTAAGGCGCAATGATACCGGCGATTTGCACCGTCGGCCGCACCGTGGCGGGAACGGCATCGGCCGTCGGGATGCTCACCGGCGACGGTTCACCGAACCGGTGGCCTCGGTGGCGCCCCCCTCCGCAGGCCGCCAATGCGACGGCGCAGAGCAAGGCAAGCCCCGCTCCGGCTACTCGAATGTTCGGGCTACGTGCCCCAGAGGCCATTTCAACTGAGAATTGTACCCTTTCCCCGCTTGGGCGCGCCTGAAATCCGGCTGAGCCACGCAAAGAGTCCGGTTAAAGCTAGTGCGAAAGCGATTGCTCCGATGACGTTGGCAACCGGCGCAAAGGCGTCGCCGACAAGTCCGAGCGGGGCCGGGTTTCCGCTAAAAACGATCAACCCCGCGAGTATCACGCCGAAAAGGCTCTCACCGACGATCAGCCCTGATGCGACCAACACTCCCAGTTGTTTTATGCGCCCGGCGTCCGGCTGGTTTGCCGCCCAGCGGTTATAGGCCCAGCCAAGGATTGCGCCCAGCACCACGGGAGCGGTTGTCGCCGGAGGCAGGTAGATCCCAAGTCCAACCGCGAGCGGCGGCAGTGCCAGCTTTCTGATGCGTAGCAACTCGTCGATCGCGACGACGATCGCGCCAACCACCGCGCCCGCTTCGATAAGGTGCCAGTCAATCTGAGCGCCGATAACGCCCTTTGCTAGCGCCGAGATCAGGGTTGCTTGCGGCGCCGGGAGCGGCTGCGCTACGATTCCGTGCGAAACGACTCCGTGAGCAGCGACCGCACCGGCGAAGCCGTATGCGCGGTTGAGCAAGTCCAGAATCGGCGGAATCACGGCCGCTCCAA
>JBPYDW010000016.1:0-2388 GCA_051986335.1 Vulcanimicrobiaceae bacterium
TCGCCCTCGTCGCCGATCAGCCAGCCGTGCGTTTCGTCGAACTCGACCTCGGCTGACGCGTTGCTGCGGTTGCCGAGCTTATTCTTAAGGCGCGCGATCGCAAACGCGTTCCGCGTTCCATCGGGAAGCACTCGCGGCACTAAGTAACATGACAGACCCCCGGCGGATTGCGCCAGGACCAAAAACGCGTCGTTCATCGGCGCGCTGCAGAACCATTTATGCCCCGTCAGAAGATATTCGCGGCCGGCTCCGGCGCAAGCGATGGGTACGGCGCGCGTTTGATTCGCGCGCACATCCGATCCGCCTTGCTTCTCGGTCATGGCCATACCGCAGAGCGCGGAACCTTTCTCTGAAATTGGGATGAGACGCGGATCGTAATCGCTCGAAGTAAGCGGCGCAAGCCAGCGCACAGCGAGCTCCGGCTGCGCGCCTACGACCGGAACCGACGCGTAGGTCATCGAGATCGGACACCCGTGACCCGATTCGACTTGCCCCCAAACATAAAACTTCGCGGCGCGGCGAAGGTGCGGGTGCGGCTTGCGGTCTCGCCACGGCGCACCGCCAAGTCCGGCTTGCGTTGCGAGCTGCAGCAATCTATGCCACGACGGATGAAAACGAACTTCGTCGACGCGATTGCCAAAACGGTCGTGCGTCCGCAGTTCGGGCTGATGCTCGTTGGCGTCGAATCCGAGTGCAATCGTCTCGGCGCTCCCGGCAAGCGCGCCAAGCGACGCGAGCTCCTCCGTCGATGCACCTGGTGCTTCGCGTGCTATCGCATCCACGAGCGCTCTGTCGGTGGAGAATAGGTTAAAATTCTCGAGCGGTGGCGGTTGATTCTCCACCGCATGAGTCGGCATGCGGAGGTTATTCGCCCTAACCCGCTTCGGCTGCTGCTTCGGCGATCGGGTGCCGCCGCTCGTCGCGCGGCGACTTCAACGTTGCGGCCAGAAGCAACGCGATGAATGCAATTCCACAGAAGGCGAGATAGGCGTGGCGATAACCCACGACCTCGGTCGGCGCTAGGCTAAAGAGGCCGCCGGCAAGCGAGCTGCCTACGATTTGCCCGACAATCAGCGCTTGGCTCAACAAGCCCACTGCCATTGCGCGCGCGTGCTTCGGCGTTTCGTTGGTGACGATATAGCGCGTCGGCGCACCGAGCAACGCACCGAATCCGGCGCCGGCCACGATCATCGCGAGCAACACAAGCGCCAGAGATTCGAATCCCAGCGCGAAGATGGCGAGTCCAAGCTCGGTGAGTGCGGCGCCCACCAGCAGGACGTCGCGACTGCCGACTCGGTCGAGCGCGCGTCCCGAGAGTGGAATTACGGCGACGAACGTGAACGCGCCGAGCGCCGCAATGAAGCCCGCCGCAGCGTACGAGAGACCCTGGGCGCCGACCAGAACGGTCGGAATGAAGAAGAGCGATCCTTCCAATATGCCGATCAGGATCTCGAGCGCGTAGGTTTTCAAAAGCTGCGGCGTGCTTAATAGATTCAACGGTACGATAGGAGCGTTTGCTGCGCCCTCCCAGATCGCAAAACAGCCGAGAATTACTACCCCAACGATTCCCATCCGGGGTCGCATCGCGATCAGCCCATCCATCAACCCGAGCAGGCCGGCGCATAACAGCACGAGGCCGCCGATGTCGAGCCCTTCGCGTTGACGCGGCCCTGCGTCTGCAGGCATGTCAACGAGCGCAAGGGCGAAGACGATCGCGGCAAGCGGAACGTTAGCCGCAAAGATCCATCGCCATGAGATGAAGTGCGTGATGAGCCCGCCGATCGTGGGGCCAATTATGGCAGCGAGCCCCCATGTCGCCGCCACGATTCCCAACGCCGCACCCCGGCGGGCCGCGGGAACCACGTCGCCGATCGTCGCGGTCGCAACCGGGAAGATCCCGCCGGCACCGAGAGCCTGAATTGCGCGCGCCACGAGAAAAACGGAGTAGTTCGGCGCCGCAATTGCGACGACGCTGCCGGCGGCGAAGAGCGCGATGCAGGCGAGATAAACCGGACGGCGTCCGTAGTGGTCGGCCAGCGCGCTCGCAAGCGTGATCGACAGCACCGTAACGAGCAAATAGATCGTAAAGACCCACGCGAGGTCGCCGACCTGGACGCCGAAGTCGCGACCAAGGGCCGGCAGCGCAGGCGAAAGCACGCTGAGATCCAGCGCTCCCGCAAAAACGCCTAGCGAGAGCGTCCAGAGCAGACGGTTCACGTTACTATGCGGTCGATAACCATCACTGCGCACATCAGCGCGAGGTAGAGCAACGAGTAGCGGAAGAGCTTACGTGCCTGCAGCGTAGTCGTCCGCTCGCGCCACGTGCGCAATGCGTCAAGAAGAAAGAGCCCGCCGAGCACGGCCGCCGCCGCAAAGTAAAACGCGCCC
>JBPYDW010000017.1:0-2636 GCA_051986335.1 Vulcanimicrobiaceae bacterium
CGTCGACGCTCGACATCGACCAGATGGCGGCGGTGACCAAGCGACCCGAAGACGTGATCGGGTTACACTTCTTCGTTCCGGCAAATATCATGCCGCTGCTCGAGATCGTGCGCGGCGGCGCGACCTCACCCCAGACGATCGCAACCGCCTTCAAACTTGCCAAAACCTTGCGCAAGACTGCGGTGCTCTCCGGCAATGCGTTTGGGTTCATCGGTAATCGCATGGTGATCGACTACGCGCGGGCGGCCGGGGAGCTGGCAGAGGAAGGCGTGTCGCCGGCGCGGATCGACGGCGTGATGAAAGACTTCGGCTTCGCCATGGGACCGTTTGCGATGGGCGATCTGTCGGGCATCGACGTTGCCTGGCACATCCAGCGCGCTGCGCCCGATCTTGCCCAGCCGCGCACGCACGTCGTCGGCCGTTTGGTCGAGATGAAGCGTTTGGGACAGAAGACGCTAGCCGGTTACTACAAGTACGACAAGAACGTCGGTAAAGGGCGCGAGCCTATTCCCGATCCCATCGTAGAACAGCTGTTCGCGCAAGAAGCGGCCAAAGCGGGCGTTGCAAAGCGCGACGTGGGCGATGCCGAGATACGCGATCGCCTGGTGTTTGCACTCGTCAATCGCGGCGCCTACCTTCTCGACGAAGGCGTGGCCTTGCGTCCGGGCGACATCGACATCGTGTACATCTATGGCTACGGCTTTCCACCGCACCGCGGCGGACCGATGTGGTACGCCGACGAGGTCGGCGTGAAGCACGTGTACGACCGAATCGTTTCGTTCGGCTGGCAGCCCGCACCATTGCTGGCCGCCGTCGCCCAATCGAACGGTACGTTTGCAGCCTCTACCAAGGAGTTAGCTCATGCCTGAAGCGGTCATCGTCTCGGCCGCACGAACGCCGATCGGTCGCGCCTTTCGCGGCGCCTTCAACCAAACGTCCGGAGCCGAAATGGCGGGGCATGTGGTCGAACACGCGCTCAAACGGGCGAAAGTGCATCCGCATGAAGTGGAAGACGTGATCGTCGGTACCGGCCTCCCCGAAGGGTCAACCGGAAATAACATCGGCCGTGCTGCAGCGTTGCGCGCGGGTTGTCCGGTAAGCGTGCCGGGCGCAACGGTCAGCCGTTACTGTGCGTCGGGGCTCGACGCAATTGCGGCGGCGGCGAAACGCGTCATCGCCGACGGCGCCAAGGTCATGGTCGCGGGCGGCACCGAGTCGATCAGTTTGGTGCAAAACGACGTCAATCTCACCCACTTCACCGACGAATGGCTGCTGCGCCATACGCCGGACGTGTACATGCCGATGCTCTACACGGCCGACAACGTCGCCAAGAAGTACGGCATCTCACGCGAGACGCAGGACGAGTACGCGTTGCAAAGCCAGCAGCGCACCGCCGCAGCTCAAGCCGCCGGCCGATTCGATGCCGAAATCGTAGCGCTGCCGTCGTGGAAGTACGTGCTCGAAAAAGACACCAACGCCGTCTCCGAACATCACGTCGTCCTCGAAAAGGATGAAGGCAACCGTCCCGACACGACGTTGGCCGGATTAGCGGCGCTCAAGGGTGCAGTTCCGGGCGTCAACGACACGACGATCACCGCCGGCAACTCATCGCAGCTCAGCGATGGCGCAGCTGCAGTCGTGGTGATGGAAGCGGAAGAGGCGCGCAACCGCGGCCTGGCGCCGCTGGGTGTCTACCGCGGCTTCGTTGCTGCCGGCTGCGAGCCGGGATTGATGGGCATCGGGCCGGTGTTCGCCGTGCCCAAACTGCTCGAGCGGCACAACCTGAAGATCGACGACATCGACCTATGGGAACTCAACGAGGCGTTTGCGGTGCAAACCGTCTACTGCCGGGACAAACTCGGTTTGCCGAACGATCGTTTCAACGTGGACGGCGGAGCGATCTCGATCGGTCATCCGTATGGCATGAGCGGGGCGCGCATGACGATGCACGCGCTGATCGAGGGCAAGCGCCGCGGTGCCAAATATGTGGTCGTCACCATGTGCATCGGCGGCGGCATGGGTGCGGCCGGGCTGTTCGAAATCGTCTAACCCTTGCTTGCCTTGCGCGAAACGCGGAAGGCGCCTCAGGCGTTCTCTCTTGGGGACCGGACTGCGGTTCGCCGCCGACGAAGAGCCCGTGGCCCGCTTGCGGACGCCGCATCGCACTACGCCGCCAGAAGAGTTCATGAAAACAGCAACTACATTTACCACCCGTGCCGCCATCGCCGTACTTCTCTGCGCGGCCCTTTTGGGAAACGCCACGCAAAGCGTTCGCGCCGCCGCGGCCGAGCTTCCGATCGCTGCCGCCGACGACGTTGCCGAGAGCTTTCACTTACTGACCACATCGGCGTACAAACAAGTCGAGCCGCAAGCGGTCGTCGACTCGGCGGTCTCGGCGCTAGACGCCGCCGCCGATAAGAAACACGAGCACCTCGATTTGCCGAGCGTGCGCGTCGACGGCTCGGTCGACGCGGTCGACGCCCTCGACGAGACCATCGAGCGCGCTGCAGAGCAAATGCACATCGCGCCGACGCAAGCCGCGTACATCGCGCTCGCCGGCATGGCCAGCTCGGTCAACGATAAGTACACGGTGTTTCTGACGCCCGATGAGTACAAACAGTTCAACGACGCGCTCG
>JBPYDW010000018.1:0-2132 GCA_051986335.1 Vulcanimicrobiaceae bacterium
GTGGAACGTTGATGACGGAGACGCGTTTGTTCAGCGTCGATGCCGAAGAGACGAACGAGCTGGTATGCAAGCCATCACAATATGAAAAGTTCGCCAGCGTCCAGCCGAACGTTCCGTACTTGATGGACCTCTACGACGCGTGGATCGCCAAGATCGAGGGGAAAGCCGGCGGCAGCGAACTGCCAAGCTTCGAGGAAGCGCTGGAAACGCAGCGCGTTCTCGAAGCTATCGGTTATACCGCTTAACGTTTACGGCAGGTTTGGGTCGCCGATTGCCGTGGCCATCGCGCGATAGGCATCGAGGCCGCCGCAGCCTTCGCCCTCGGTCCTCGACGTGATCAACTGATCGGCGGTTTGGCAGAGCAGCTGCTTCATGCGCGTCGGATTCTGAAAGCCCGGCGCAGCCGAGATGATCAGCGCCGCCACGCCGGCGACGTGGGGAGTCGACATCGACGTTCCGGCGATAAGTTCGCGGCAATCGGCAGTCCCAGTCTCGCTCGGATAGTCTCCGCTGCAGTTCCCCCCATACGACTTGTCAAGCGGCGTCGAGGTCCAAATGTTCTCGATCCAATGATAGTCGTCGGTGTCAGCGTTGCTCGAAGGGTCGCCACCTGGAGCAACGATGCCCCACGCCGACGGGCTCCGGTAGAACGCTGCTGGCGCACCGAACTGCGAAAACGAGGCGACGTACTGCTTGGGGAGCACCTTGCTGCCGCCGGCATTGCCACCGGCGCCGGCACCGTTGGGAGTTCCGTCGTCGAGTCCGGTTGCGCCAACGGCAATCACGCCATTATCGCACGCAGGAGCATCGAGCTGGCCCGGATTCTCACCGGCCCCTATTCCGTTGCCGGATGCGGCGGCGATGATGACGTTGTGGGCAACCGCGTTGTTGACCGCCGCTCCCTCGGTGGGATCGACGTCCTGGCCGTTCGAGCAGCCGTTGCCCGCCGCGTCAGTACCGCCCAGGCTCATGCTGATGACCTTCGCGCCGTTCGCCACCGCGTCGTTGATTGCGGCGGCGATGTCGGCGGTGTCCGCTCCGCACGTTTGGTCACTTGCTGGAGCGGTGGAGCAATCGTCGGTATCGGGCGTCGGGAAGACGCGATAGCCCATCAGCGAGACGTTCCCGCCGGCGCCGGTAAAGCCGAGGCCGTTACCAAAGTCTTCACCGGCAATGCCGGCGGTGTCGGTACCATGCCCTTGCGGATCGTTGGTGAAGTTGGAAACGCTCTGCGACCCGTTCGGATTGGTGATGAAGCACTTTTGATAGACGATTTTCGAGTGCAACTCGGGATGAGTCGTGTCTTGGCCGGTGTCGATCATCGCAATCTTCACGCTCGAACTGCCGAGCGCGCCGGAGCGCTGGAACCCGGCCGGAGCATCGGCAACTTGGCTGTACGCGAATGCGTCTTCCAGGCGGATCGCGTGCATGTCCCACTCACCGGGGACGCCCTGGCCTTCTTCAAACGGAGGGATCTTGTAGGTCGGCGGTTGCGGCACTCCATTGACCGGAACCGTCGTCTTGAAACCGGTGAAATACGGATCGAGCGTCGCCGGCGGCCCAAAGTACGAAGCCGAAACGGTAGACACGTAGCGCATGCCGACGCGGGAGACGCTGCGCACGCCGGGCTGTGCCCGCAACGACGCTAACGTTTGTTCCATCTTGTAGGGATCGACGGAGACGATCCGCGTCGCGGTACCGAGGCGATCGAACTGCAGCTCGTGGGTCATGCGCACGCCCATCATCGCCTCGCGCGTGGCAATCGCCTGCGCAGACGAACGCTCGAACCCGAGACTGTACGAGACGGCTAACAAGTTCGAGGCGTATGCACCGCGCTGTCCTCGTGCGATGGCGCGGATCGAATCTTCACCGTTGGACGCTACTCGAGCGACCGCGGCTGCGCTATCGCTGGTCGGACAGGTGAAGTCGGCCTGATTGAAACTACCGGTCGGCGCGTTCGTCGGCGGCGACGTCGGAGGCGGTCCGCCATTACCGCCGCCACCGCCACCACCGCAGGCGGTGACCAGCGTGCCCGCAAGCACGAAAGCCGAGATTCTTTGAACTCGATAAGAACGGTGCACGTGGTCTCCGATCACTGCTCGGAAGGCGCCGAGCGGCATAGTACGCAGGTA
>JBPYDW010000019.1:0-3837 GCA_051986335.1 Vulcanimicrobiaceae bacterium
GCTGGTCGTGGAACCGAGCGGCGCAGCGGCACTGGCGGTGGTGTTGGGGCGCAAACTGCCGCAACGGTACGAGCGCATCGGCGTGATCGTCACCGGCGGCAACGTCGATCCCGCCGGCTACGCCAAGTTGATCGCTCCCTAAACCTCCGCGCGCTATTCCGCGGTGCGGTCTACGGGCACGCTTCACCGCTCGTTGGACTTTGCGCGCTCGGCGAGGCGTGGCGAACCCGATCGAAGGCATCGCGCGCCATTGCAGTCATCGGTGCATCGACACCATCGATCGTAACCAGCATCGCGCGCAGGCGATCGTCCATTGCCGAGCCGGGGCGAGCCGTTGCTATCATCGCGGCGATGGCATGCGCCATTTCGTATTGCTCGCGCAACTGGGCGCCGGTCATTTTCACCCGCGGGTCCATTCGCAGCGTCAGCGGTGCGGACTCGCTACGCCCGTCGACGGTCAGCCGAACCGTATACCGCCCGGGCGGCAGGATCGCGCCCTGGGGCGTGCTCGGCGTCTCGCCGCACACCGCCGAGATCGGCAGATCGCGCTCGCGCAACGTCGGAGCAGGTTCGCGCAGATCCCACACCCAGCGCTGCATACCTGCGTTGGCGGACAGCGCGCGAAAGGGACGTTCCCAGTACGTCGGCTTGTCGAGATCTTGGATCGGAGGCGGCGCGACGTCGGTGTTCTTATAGACGCGAATCGTTCGCCCGTTCGCATCCAGAATGGTAAGCGAAACGCTGCGTACGCCGGCCGGCAGCAGGTAGTCGATAATCGCGCCATCCGGCGGATTCTCGCCGGCCGGCTCCTCCGGCGGCAAGGGTGTGTCGGTATTCGTACTGCGCCGTACGCGATACGCGACTTCCGGCGTAAACAAATGAGGGCCCGAGATGTTGCCCGATCGTGCCAGCTCGCGCAGCGGTTCGACGTCGTCGAGAATCCAGAACCCGCGGCCGTGCGTTGCGATCGCCAGGTCGTTATCGTGCACGATCGCGTCGCGAACCGACGTGTGCGGCAAATTGAGCTGCAGCGACTGCCAGTGTGCTCCGGCATCGAACGAGACGCTGACGCCGTCTTCCGTCGCCGCGTACAGTAGCCGCGGTTCGACCGGATCGATGCGAACGGCGTTGACCGGGGCGCGCGGCAGGCCGTTGACGAGCATCTCCCAGTGAGCGCCGCCGTCGAGGGTGCGATAGACGTACGGCCGGTAATCGTCCAGCCGAAAGCGGTTAACCGAAACGTAGGCCGTGTCGTCGTTGGTGCGTGAGGGGTCGATTTGCGAGATCTTGCTCCACGGCGTCAACGCCGGCGGGGTGATGTTCTTCCAATGCGACCCGCCGTCGCGCGTAATCCAGAGCAAGCCGTCGTCGGTGCCCGCCCACATCGTCGTGCCGCGCACGTACGACGGTGCCAGTGCATAGATGACGCCGCGATGCGCGCCCTTCGCCGGATCGCTGTCCTCGAACGCACCGAGCACGCCGGGAATCGACGGGCGTTCGCGGGTGAGATCGGGGCTGATCACTCTCCAATGCGCGCCGCCGTCGCGCGTCGCAAAAACGACGTTGCCGGTAAAATATAAGACGTGCGGATCGGTACGACTGAAGATGACCGGCTCGGTGCGGACCGTCCGGAATTTCTTGTCGCCGCGCATCGCGACCGGATTGACGTCTTGCGTTTGGCCGGTGCTATCGTCGTAGCGCTGCAACTTGCCGCCAAAATAAATGCCGGGGTGCAGTGGATCGGCGACGATGTAGCCATACTCTTGGGCGCCGACCGGATGCCAGTCGCGCTCGGTCACTTCGCCCCAGTTGCCGCGACTGGCGACGCACGCGGATCCGCTCTCCTGCTGCCCGCCGCACAGCCAATACGGGAAGCGATGGTCGGCGGAAACGTGGTACATCTGCGCGGTAGATTGGTTGTACCACGAGCTCCAGGTGCGACCGCCGTTGAGCGAGAGCGTCGCACCCTGGTCAAGGCCGAGCAAGAGAATCGCCGGATCTTTGGGATTGATCCATAGCGAGTGGTAGTCGTCACCGCCCGGAGCGCCCTTGATGGCGGTGAACGTCCGGCCGCCGTCGCTCGAGCGGTAGGTCGAGGTGTTGGTAACGTAGACGACGTTCGAATTCTGCGGGTCCACGGTCACCGTTGCCAGATCGTCGCCGCGTTGGGCGATGACCGGATCGGAGTTCATCCGCGTGAAGTGTTGTCCGCCGTCGTCGCTGCGATAGACCGCGCCGCCGGGATCGAGGTCGCGATAGGAATCGGCATAGGCATAGACGATGTTGGAATTGCTGGGCGACACCGAGATCCAGCTGCGTCCGATCTGCGGCGGAAAACCGTTCGTCAATTGCTTCCACGTGGAGCCGCCGTCGGTGGATTTGTAGATGCCGCTTTGCGGAATTTCGAACGACGAGCCGATCTCCCACGGCGCTTGGCGCGCCGCCCAGAGCGTTGCGTAGACGGTGCCGGGATGATTGGGATCTACGGTGACGCAGAACGCACCGGTGTTTTCATCCACGTAAAGCACCCGTTGCCACGTAGTGCCGCCGTCGGTGCTGCGATAGATGCCGCGCGTCGTGTTGGGGCCATACGGATGACCGAGGGCGGCGACGTACACGCGGTTCGGATCGCGCGGATCGATCGCGAGTGAAGCGATTTGCTGCGCGTCGTCCAGGCCGATGTGCCGCCACGTCGTCCCGGCATCGGTCGATTTGTACATGCCGTCGCCGATCGCCAAGTCGGGCCGTTGCAAGCCTTCGCCGCTGCCGGCGTAGATGACGTTGGCGTCAGAAGGAGCGACCTCAAGCGCTCCGATCGAGCCGGTTGGTTGTGCGTCGAAGATCGGTCTCCAGGTCCGGCCGGCATCGTCGGTCTTCCAAATCCCGCCGTTGACTTGCGCCATGTAATACGTGCGAAAATCGCCGGCGACGCCGCCGACGGCGACCGTGCGGCCGCCGCGCATCGGGCCGATGTTTCGCCAATGCATCTGCGCGTACGACGAAGGAGCCACCGGCATAACTGCCAGCGCGAGAAACAGTGGGCCGATCATTCCGTTGACGTCCCCTCATTTGAATGGGGTTGCATTTCGCGCAACGCCCCTTTAAAAAGACCCGCGTTCGCCTCAAGGCGGCGAACGCGGGATTCGACGCCTTACTTGGCCTGTGCGATATTGCCGCAGGCTACGTATGTTGCTAGATCGGTCGTGCTCTTATGCACGTTGATCGCGTAGGTGCCTTTCAGCAGGTCGGCGATGGTTACATCCTTGACCGTCGTCGTACTCGTACCGTTTACCGTATTGCTGAGCGGATACTTCGGCGCCGGATCGAGCTTGTCACAGGTGCCGGGGTGGATGTGCGTCGGCTGTGCGGCCGCCGGTGCGCCGGTCAAGTTAACCGCGACCTGCACGCCGCCGGTTACCTGAGTCAAGGTGGCGGTTCCGGTTTCTCCGCTGCCGTTTTGGGCTAGCATCTTGACGGTCAGCGTGGTCGGATCGGCTCCAGCCGTTGCCAATGCGATCGACGACAAGGCGAGCACGGCCAGCGTCGGTCGAAGCAGGTGCATCATGTCAAACTCCTTTGCGAGCGATGGCTCGTTCGCGAAATGACATATACCCGGCCAAGCGCCTTCTTATCGCCGTCGCCCGGAGCGTTTGTTGGGATGCCGCGGACGGAAAGGCGGCCCGATTTTGAGAGGCGTGCGATGCGACAGGCTCTCGTCGACGTCGCTGCAGCCGATCGGCGTGAAGTCGCGGCAGTCCTCCGGCCGCGCCGGATAGATTCCGCAGTAGTAATGGCCGCTGCCCGAGCCCTTGAGAAAGACGCAGTTGTCGGCCAGAT
>JBPYDW010000020.1:0-2049 GCA_051986335.1 Vulcanimicrobiaceae bacterium
CGTTGTGCCATAGGGTGAGCGTCGGTCATCCTTCGACTCCGCTCAGGATGACAAACATGGGTGGCTCGCTCAGGACAAGCTTTCAGCTCAGGGGCGACACGGCGCTTAGCGTGACACAGGGTGCTTCGGGCGGCCGTGGTGGCTGTGGGCGGCGCCTTCGGCCGCGGTCATCGGCACTGCAGTCGGGTGGGCCGCGAAGTACTCGAGCGATCGTTGGATGTCGTCGAGCAGCGCGTCGGCGAAGTCGCGGCTGAAGCCATGCCGCACGAGCACGCGCATGACCACCATGTCGGCAACGTTCGGCACCATCGTGTAGGCCGCGACTTGCCAGCCGCGAGCGCGCAAGCGATCGGAGAGATCGAAGAGCGAGTATGAGGCGCGAGCGTTTTCCCGCATCGTCCAGGAGACGGCGGGGATTCCGCCGCGGCTGTCGCCATCGAAGAGCACCTCGAACGGCTCAAATGCGGTGATCCGGTGCGCGATCCGCCGCGCGACGTCGTAGCAGTTTTGATGAATGCGGCGGTAACCGTCCATGCCGAGGCGGAGCATCAAATAGTACTGGCAGACTACTTGACCGCCCGGCCGCGAGAAGTTGAGCGCGAACGTCGGCATATCACCGCCGAGGTAGTTGACGTGAAAGACCAGCCCTTCGGGTAGATCGCTCGCCTCGCGCCAAATCACCCAGCCGACGCCCAGCGGTGCCAATCCGAACTTATGCCCCGACGTATTGATCGATCGCACGCGCGGCAAACGGAAATCCCAAACGATCTCCGGCGCAACGAACGGCGCGATAAATCCTCCGGACGCTGCGTCGACGTGGATGGGAACGTCGAGTCCCGTCTCGCGCTGCAGTTTGTCGAGCGCTGCCGCGATTTCGGCGACGTTCTCGTAATGGCCGGTGAACGTGACGCCGAACGTCGGTACGACGCCGATGGTGTTTTCGTCGACGCGCTTGACGGCTTCGTCCGCCGTCATCACCAGCCGGTCGCGTTCTAACGGAACTTCCCGCAGTTCGACGTCGAAATAGCGCGCGAACTTATGCCAGCAGACTTGCACCGGACCGGTCACTAAATTCGGCTTATCGCTCGGCTTGCCGGCCTTCGCACGCGCTTCGCGCCATTTCCACTTGAGCGCGAGTCCTCCCAGCATCGCGGCCTCGCTCGATCCGGTCGTCGAGCATCCCATCGTCGATCCGGCCGCCGGCGAATTCCACAGGTGCGCCAGCAGGTGCACGCATCGTCTTTCGATCTCGGCCGTTGCGGGATACTCGTCCTTGTCGATCATATTCTTATCGATGCTGAGATCCATCAGTTTGTGGGTCTCATCGTCGAACCACGTCTGGCAGAACGTTGCTAGATTCTGCCGTGCGTTGCCGTCCATCATTAGCTCATCGGTGACGACTTGCAGCGCAACGTCCGGGCGCACACCCTCCGCCGGAATGCGATGCTTGGGCACTACTGAGTCCATGGCACGCGTCGCGTAGACGTCGGCAGCGTCGGGGTCGCGCGGATGTTTGAGCCGATGTAAAGGCACGATCGTTACCCTCCGGTTTCGCGGGCTTCGGGTCGCGAAAGTGCGCGACCTATCGTGCGACGTTCTTGTGAGCCGTGGAGCCGTCGTGATAGACTCGGGTGCACGAATGGCGCTTCACGAGATCGTTCTGCCCGAGACAAAGCCGGAAACAGAATGGGTGCGCGGTCGGGCACTCCAAAAAGTGAGCCCGCAGCGCGATCATTCGCTCCTTCAACGCGAGCTATCGACCCAGCTCGCGTTTTGGGCAAAGGGGCGAGGAGAAGTTGGCCCCGAGTGGCGCTTCCGCGTCGCGCCGCCAGGTGGCGTGCGCCGGCCGCTGGTACCCGATGTTGCGTACATCTCAAACGAGAGGCTTCGGCCGCTCAGCGATGAGGAGTTGCAAGTGCCGCCGCTGGCTCCCGATGTGGCAGTTGAAATTCTCTCGCCGGACGATCGCCGCCCCGATGTGGACGATAAGATTCGTACGTACTTGCGGTCCGGATCGTCGCTCGTGATGGTGGTCGATCCGAAGCGCCG
>JBPYDW010000021.1:0-9751 GCA_051986335.1 Vulcanimicrobiaceae bacterium
CCGCTTACTCCTCGCCGCAAATAGAATTTGCCGACGTCCTCGATCCAGCCGGCGCGGCGCCGACGCCGACTCCATCACCCGGCATCGATTGGGACGTATTTGGAGGCAATCTCCAGCACACCGGCTACAATCCGAACGAGAGCGTCGTCGGTCCCGGCAACGTAGGATCGCTTACCCAGCTTTGGGCTGCTCCCGCGCACGTTGGATCGACGATGGTGCGCGAGCCCGTTCTGGCGAGCGGCGTGATGATTAACGGCACGCCGACCACCGTGCTCTATGCCGGATCGAACTTTGGCTCGACACTCTACGCGATCAACGCGGCAACCGGTGCGACGATCTGGTCCAAGTCGGTGCCGTCGGCGCCGTACAATTGCGGGAGCGTTTCGCAGTACTCGATCGCCGCATCGCCGGCGATCGACCGCGGCACGAACCGCATCTACTTTGCGGATGGCCAGAACAACATTCACGCGCTGGATCTGGCCACCGGCACGGAGGCGAACGGCTGGCCCATACCGACGATCGCCGACTACTCCGGCGACCACAACTTCATCCACGGCGGGTTCACGTTCAATCCCGCCAATGGGATGTTGTACGCCGTTACCAGCTCCACGTGCGATCTCTCGCCGTGGTACGGCCGCGTCGTCGCGATCAACACGGCGACGGCGACGATCGCGGGCTCGTTCTTCCCTTCGCAAGGCAGCAGCGGCGGCGGCATTTGGGGCCCGGGCGGCGCTTCGATCGATCCGGCGACCAACGACGTGTTTGTCGCCACCGGAAACTCCGACACGACGCTCAATGGCGGTAACCAAACGCTGGACTATTCCGAGCAAGTCGTCGAGTTGTCTCCGACGCTCTCGACGGTCTTAGGGAGTAACTATCCGGGTAGCATGCCCGCCAACGACGACTCCGATTTCGGCGCGACGCCGCTGTTGTTCACGCCGCCGGGTTGTCAGGAATTGGCTGCTGCCGTGAACAAGTCGGGGGCATTCGAGCTCTATAACGCTAACAGCATCAGTTCCGGGCCGATACAATCTATCGTGATGTCGGTTTCGAACGACAATGGCGATTTCCAGGGAATTCCAGCCTACGATCCGGCGACGAACATGGTCTATGTCGGGCTGCCGGCGACGTATGTTAACTCGTCGCTCGGCGTAACCTATCAACCGGGAGTTGCTGCGTTTAGCATCAATGCGGCGTGCACGCTCAATACAACGCCGGTTTGGAACGCACAGTTTGGTCCCGATGGTGCGACGACCGGGAGTGAAATAACGCGCTCCCCTATCACTATCGCGAACGGCGTGCTTTTCATCAGCAACTTCACTGGGAAGACGGAGTATGCTTTCAACGCCTCGACTGGTGCGCAACTGTGGAGCACGGCGCTGACCGGCAGCGGCGTCCCGGGCGCGGTCGTGGCCAACGGCGTGGTCTATATCAGCGCTGCGGACGGCAGCATCATGGCCTGGGTGCCGACGTCGGGCAACCCGCTGTCGAAGCTGCGCCACCGGCCAAAACAGTAACTCGTCTGCGGGGCCGCCCAATCGAGCCGTCGAATGCGCGGCCGAATGACGGGTTCGACGCTGACATACGTGGTGGGGGTTGCCTTACTCGTCGGGAATCTGGTCTTCGCCTTGCGCATGCTTACCCTCGCGGCGAGGTCGCGCGCGCAAGTCGTGCCGCGTGAACCGGTCGAAAGCCTGCCCTTCCTTTCCATCGTAGTCCCGGCGCGCAACGAGGCGCACCAGATCGAACCGTGTCTGCGCTCGCTGCTCGCTCAGCGCTATCCGGCCTTCGAGATCGTCGTCGTCGACGATCGTTCCGACGACGATACCGCGGTCATCGTCGAGCGGCTGGCGCGCGAGGATTCGCGGGTGCGTCTAGTGCGCGGCTTGCCGCTGCCGGAAGGCTGGATCGGAAAGCCATGGGCGCTGGTGCAAGGTAGGAGCAATGCCCGTGGTTCGTGGCTGCTGTTTACAGATGCCGATACCTACCACGAACCCCTCGCGGCCGCGTCGTCGGTTCGCTGCGCGCTCGACCGTGAGGTCGATTTCCTCAGCATGTTCACCGATCAGATAACGGTCTCGATCCCGGAGCGAGCGCTGTTGCCCACCATCCTGCTGGTCATCGCCTGCGGCGTGGGTCCCCTGGACGAGGTAAACGACCCGCGTTGTGAGTCGGCGCTTTTCAACGGTCAGTATCTCCTAGCGCGCGGCGCCGCGTACGACGACCTCGGCGGCCACTCCGCGGTTCGCTCGGAGATCGCCGAAGATTATGAATTCGCCAAGCTGGTAAAACGTGACGGGCGTTTTCGCGGAATTCTTGCGCGCAGCAACGGCCTGGTTCGCGCTCGCATGTATCGCGGTCTGAGCGATCTGTGGGAAGGTTTTACCAAGAATCTGTCGCTCGGTCTGCGCGGTAAGCCTGGAGTGGCGGCAGCGGTCGTCATTTGTTTTGCGGTTCTGGCCCCCGGCTCCGAAATCGGGCTGCTCGCCGCGCTGTTACAGGGAAATGCGATTGCCGCCGCCTCGTGCGCCGCCGGAATCGCCGCGTCGATCGCCGCCGCAGAGTTTGCATTGCGCCGTCTGCGTTTTGCTCGGGGTTTGGGGCTTTGGCTGCCGGTCGGCGTTATTGGAATGGTTGCGATCTTCGCCAACTCTTTGGCGCAACACAAGCGCGGTGCCGTTCGCTGGCGGGGGCGCACGTACAGCCCAGGATGACATTGACCGCCGGGCGCTAAATCTACAGCCTCCCATGGATCCTGCAACCGCAAACCGCGTAACGATGGAAGAAATCACGGCGCTGGCAAAGCGCCGCGGTTTTATCTTTCAGTCGAGCGAGATCTACGGCGGCATCGGCGGATTCTACGATTACGGGCCGCTGGGTGCTACCTTCAAACGCAACATCAAGGACGCCTGGTGGCGCGAGAACGTAGAACTGCGCGACGACGTGGTAGCGTTCGACTCCTCGATCATCATGCATCCGCTCACGTGGCAAGCTTCCGGTCACGTCGATGAATTTCACGACCGGCTAGTCGACTGCAAAGTCTGCAAACACCGGTTTCGTTTCGATCATCTCGAGAACACGGAGAAGTGTCCCGATTGCGGAACGACCGGCTCTCTTACCGAGCCGCGCTACTTCAACCTGATGCTGCAGACGCACGTTGGCCCGATGCAGGACACGGCGTCGCTGGCCTACTTGCGCCCGGAAACCGCTCAGGGCATCTTCGTCAATTTTAAGAACATCTATCAGACCGCTCGCAAGCGACCGCCTTTTGGGATCGCGCAGATCGGAAAGGCATTTCGCAATGAAATAACGCCGGGGAACTTCACCTACCGCTTGCGCGAGTTCGAACAGGCCGAGCTGGAATATTTCGTTCCCGACGACGGCAAGGATTTGCAGGTGTTTGAGGAGTGGGTGGCGCGGAGAAAACAATGGTATGCCGATTACGGCGTTCGCTCCGATCGATTGCGTTTCTACGAACTAACGGCGGAGGAGCGGCCGCATTATGCCAAAGCCGGCATCGACGTCGAGTATTTGTTTCCGTGGGGCTGGGGCGAGCTCGAGTCGATCGCGCACCGTGGTACGTACGACCTCGACGCGCACATGAAGCTCTCAGGGAAAGATCTACGCTTCTTTGACGACGTGAGCAAGAAACATTACACGCCGATCCTCATCGAGAGCTCGGCCGGCATGGATCGCACGGCCTTGACGATGCTCGTCGACGCTTACGAACGGGAGACTTCGGTCGATCCGAACGGCAAGCCCACCGAACGCGTCGTCCTGCGGTTCCATCCCAAGATCGCGCCGGTGCAAGTCGCGGTCTTTTCGCTGGCGCGCAACAAACCCGAACTGGTTGAGCGCGCACGCGCAATCGAGGCCGCGTTGCGGCCGTCGTACCGTACGCAGTACGACGAAGGCAACATCGGCCAGCTCTATCGCCGACAAGACGAGATCGGTACGCCGTTCTGTCTGACCGTCGACTACGAAACGCTCGACGATCGCGCGGTAACCGTGCGCGAACGTGACTCCATGCGACAAGAGAGGATAAGCATCGATGCGCTCCCCGAGTACCTCGGCACGAAGCTCTAGCGACGCCGGAACGAAGTACGTCTACTTTTTCGAGGAAGGCGACGCCTCGATGCGCGACTTGCTCGGAGGCAAGGGCGCAGGCCTGGCGGAGATGACCGGTGCCGGCTTGCCGGTTCCCAGCGGCTTCACCATTACGACGCAAGCGTGCTTGGACTACTTCCGCGACGGCGACGTGTTCCCGGAAGGTCTCGACGAGCAAGTCTACGATGCAATGCGCGAACTCGAGCGCCGGACCAAGAAGCGGTTCGGCGGCACGACGGATCCCCTGCTGGTCTCGGTGCGCAGCGGCGCGCGCGTATCGATGCCCGGCATGATGGATACGATCCTCAACCTCGGACTGAACGACTCGACGGTCGAAGCGCTGGCGACGTTGACCGGCAGCGCGCGTTTTGCCTGGGATGCGTACCGGCGGTTCGTCATGATGTTCGCGACGGTCGTCCTCGACCTCGACAAGGAGCAGTTCGAGGAGTTGATCGAGCAGCGCAAGGTCGAGCTCGGCATTTCGACCGATCCGCAAATCGACGCGGAATCGTGGAAAGCGCTGGTGACGCGCTTCAAGGAGATCGTCCGCGAGAAGACGGGGCGCGAATTTCCTCAGGGCGTCGACGAGCAGTTGCGCCTGGCGATCGCCGCGGTGTTCCAATCGTGGAACTCTAAGCGAGCCAAAGATTACCGCCGCTTCAACCGAATCCCCGACGATTGGGGCACTGCGGTAAGCGTCGTCTCGATGGTGTTCGGCAATCTGGGCGACGACTCGGGAACCGGCGTCGCCTTTACCCGCGACCCTAATACCGGTGCCCGCAAGTTGTACGGCGAGTATTTGCGCAACGCCCAAGGTGAGGACGTCGTCGCCGGCATTCGCACGCCCGAGCGCATCTCCGATCTGCAGCGCTCCCAGCCCGCAGTCTACCGGCAGTTTGCCGAGATCGCCGACAGGCTCGAGCGCCACTACCGGGACACGCAAGATCTCGAGTTCACGGTGGAACGCGGTAAGCTGTACATGCTGCAGACCCGCAGCGCCAAGCGCAGCGCTGAAGCGGCGGTGCGCATCGCCTTGGACATGGTGCACGAAGGCCTGATCGACAAGACCGAAGCGCTGCGGCGCGTCGAGGCCGCTTCGCTCGATCAACTATTTCACGCGCGCATCGATCCGGCGCAAAAATACAATGTGGCCGCCAAAGGGTTGAACGCCTCGCCGGGCGCCGCAGCCGGACAGATCGTCTTCGACGCGGATACGGCGGAAACGTGGGGGCAGGAAGGTCGCGACGTCGTGCTGGTGCGCGTCGAAACCACGCCCGACGACGTTCACGGCATGATTGCCGCGCGTGGAATTCTTACCCAGAAGGGCGGCGCCACGTCGCACGCGGCGGTGGTTGCGCGCGGCATGGGCAAACCGTGCGTTGCCGGATGCGAAGCGCTGCGGATCGATCGTCGCGCCAAAACGCTGACCGTCGGCGACCGCACCCTGCAGGAAGGCGACTGGATCACCATCGACGGTACCGGCGGAACGGTCATATTGGATCGCTTGGCGCTGGTAGCGCCACCCTCGAAGTTGCCGGAATGGCTGTCGCGCTTCTTGGCGTGGGCCGACGGCACGTCGCGCATGCACGTCTGGGCCAACGCCGACACGCCGGCCGATGCGCGCAAGGCGCGCGAACTCGGCGCGGTCGGCATCGGATTGTGCCGTACCGAGCACATGTTCATGCAGCAAGACCGTTTGCCGGTCGTGCAAGAGATGATCATGGCCGACTCGCGAGAAGGGCGCGAATTGGCACTGGAGCGCTTGCTGCCGTTCCAACGCGAGGACTTCGAGGGCATCCTCGAAGCCATGGCGGGATTTACGGTCACGATACGGCTCCTGGACCCGCCGTTGCACGAGTTCTTGCCCTCGATGGAGACGCTGCTGGTCGAGACGACCGAGTTGCGCGTTCGCGAAGGCACGGATTCGCCTGCATACCTCGCCAAGGAGCGCTTGCTCAAACGCGTGCAGCAGCTGCACGAACAAAACCCGATGCTGGGGTTACGCGTCTGCCGCTTGGGGATCGTGTATCCCGAAATCTATGCGATGCAGGTGCGCGCGATCTTCGAGGCCGCCTGTGCGCTCAAGAAGCGCGGCGTAGATGCCTGCCCGGACGTGATGATTCCGGGCGTGGGAACCCGCGAGGAGATGCAAACGACCGCCAAGGCGGCTCGTGCGGTAGCAGATGCGGTAATCGCCGAGCAGGGGACGTTGCTGCAGTATCGCGTGGGCACGATGGTCGAGCTGCCCCGCGCATGCATTGTCGCCGACGAGTTGGCGGAGTACGCACAGTTCTTCTCGTTCGGTACGAACGACTTGACGCAGACCACCTATGGTTACAGCCGCGACGATGCCGAAGGGAGCTTCATACCGCGCTATCTGGAGCTAGGCATCCTCAAAGACGATCCGTTCCAAGTGCTCGATCGGCGCGGCGTCGGCTCGCTGATGCGGGAAGCGGTAATGCTCGGGCGCAAAGCGCGCACCGATCTCAAGGTCGGCATCTGCGGCGAACATGGGGGTGAGCCGTCGAGCATCGCGTTCTGCGATTCACTGGGACTCGACTACGTCTCGTGCTCGCCGTATCGAGTCCCGATCGCACGGCTGGCAGCAGCCCAAGCCACGTTGTCGACGTCTGGCTAGCGTGCGATCCGCGCGCAGATGGCGCGGGCTTCGCCAACGTCGACGCCATCGCGGCGAACGAATAGCTTGCGCCAGTAGGCCTCGCCGGTGATCTTGGCGATCAGGTCCGAGGCCTCGCGAGCGTCGATGACGTTGCCGGAAGTGGTCTGCACCCAGATGCCGGCGTGGCGATCGTCGGCGAACAGCGGTAGGCGGTGCATGACCGTCGACTGCGAGTCCGCCCAGACGTTAGCATCGCCGAAGCGCTCGCGCAGCGCGCGCTCGCAGCGCTGGTAGGCGCGCAGGTCGCCCTCGGCATTAAATTCCGCGGCTAACGCATAGATGAGACGCCGCTCGCGCAGCGCCCGCGCCGCTGCGCTATTAGAGTCGCGCAGTTCGTTGAGCACGCGGAAATCGTCCCAGCGCAAGAATTCGTCGATGGGATCGAGCGCTCGAGGATCGGGCCAGAGCTCGCGCAACAGGTCTTGCAGGACGCGCTCGAACATGCGGGTCGTGTGATGGAAGTACACCGAGGCGAACATCATGTATCGCGCGAGCACGAACGATTCGAGGGCAACCACGCCACGCGCGTCGATGCCCAGCACCAGCGCGCCGTTGCGCGGAATGAGGCGCAGTGAAGCGACCAGCTGATCGGCGTCGTAGCGCCCGCTTTGTACTCCGGTAAAGTAAGCGTCACGCAACAAGTAGTCCATACGATCGGCATCGAGGTTCGGACCGCTCACGATCTCGCGCAGCGCCGGATATTTGGCGTCACTCGATCCCACGATCAGCGCCAGCACGTCCGCGCCGTCCACACCCAGACCTTCCAGCTGCTCGCGCATCTCGGGCAGGGCCAGGATCTCGCGCGTACGCTCTTCGTGCATTTTCCCCAGCACCGCCTCGCAGGCGTGGCTGAACGGCCCGTGCCCGACGTCGTGCAACAGCAGCGCGGCGCGAACCAGCTTGCGCTGATATGCAACGTCCCCATCGTCGCGGAAGTAACTGCGGCCGTGACGTACCGTGCCGTCGAAGACGCGCGTCCCCATCGCCAGCGCGCCGAGCGCGTGACCGAATCGCGAATGTTCGGCGGAGGGATAGGCCAAATAGGCCAGACCGAGTTGACGGAGGCGGCGAAGCCGCTGCATCGGAGCAGCGTCGAGCAACCGCGCTTCGGCCGGCTCCAGTTCAATAAAGTGGTGAACCGGATCGAAGATCCTTTTCATCGCCTGACGCATTCGGCCGTTCGCACGATTCTCCGTTTGGCGAGGAGCCTTCCAACTTCGGCGGAAGATCGATAGCAACGATGGGGTTCGACCAGGGAGCCATTCGCGAGATTCACGCCCGGCTAAGCATCGCCGACGTGATCGGCGCTCACGTGCAGCTGCGCAAGCGCGGAAACGATCTGGTCGGTCTGTGCCCTTTTCATAGTGAAAAGACGCCGTCGTTCCACGTACATCCCGACCGTGGTTTCTTCAAATGCTTCGGTTGCGGCGCCGGCGGCGACGTCATCACCTTCGTCCAGAAGATCGAGAACCTGACGTTCCCCGATACGATTCGAATGCTGGCGGCCAAGACCGGCGTCGAGCTCGAACTCGAGGACCCGCGTGCCTCGCGAGCGCGCAACGAGCGGGAGGCTATTTACGAAGCCAACCGCGTTGCAGTGGCATTCTTCGCCCGCGCGCTTGCCGGCGACCGTGGAGCCGGGGCCCGCGGCTATTGCGAGCGGCGAGGCCTGACGGCGTCGACGCTGGCGGCCTTTCAGATAGGGTACGCGCCGGATTCGTGGGAGGCGTTGCGCGACGAGTTGGAGGCGAACGGCGTCGACCTCAATCTCGCGGCTAAAGCCGGTTTGCTCAAGCCCGGCCAGCGCGGCTATTACGACTTCTATCGCGACCGCTTGATGATCCCGACGTTTTCGACAACCGGCGAGCCGATAGCGTTCGGAGGCCGTGCGCTCGGCGATGCCGAGCCGAAGTACCTCAACACGACGACCACTCCGGTCTACACCAAAGGACACCATCTATTCGCGCTCAACGTCGCTCGCCGCGCGGCGCAACGCGAGGGGACGATCATCGTCGTGGAGGGATATCTCGACTGCATCGCCCTCCACCAAGCCGGATTCGCCAATGCCGTAGCGGCCCTGGGGACGGCGTTTACGGAAGAGCAGGCTGCGCAGCTGCGCAAGCACGCAACCAATATCTACCTCTGTTTCGACGGAGACACGGCCGGCGCTAATGCTGCAACCAAAGCGATCGATATTGCGTCTAACGTATTGTCGCATGCCGGATCCTCCGTGCGCATCGTGCTCTTGCCCGAAGGCCAGGATCCCGATTCTTACGTGCGAGCCAGTGGAGCCGGCGGCTTTTCGAAGCTGCTGGGGGCGGCGAAACCGGCGATAGAATTCAAGCTCGACTCGCAGATCGATCGCTTGCCCGATGGTTTCTCCAGCCGGGCCGCGATCGCTCGAGCCGCCGAACGGTTGATTCAGGAACTAACGCCTCGCGAAGAGTGGGATCGTTGGCGTGTCTACGTAGCCGGGCGCCTGAAGGTGAATCCGGATGACCTTCGGAATAGCCGTTTCTTCGCAAATAGCGCAAACTTTGCGCCACGCTCAGGTGCGCTCGGCACGAAGCCGAGCCGTCACACTCCGACTGACGTTGAGCCGCTTTCGTTCGAACGCGAAGTGCTTTCGATCGTGGTGGAAGAGCCAAGTTTGGTCGCCGAGTTCGGAAATCGCATCGGATCGGAGCGATTCCGCAGCGAACGGTACCGGCTGATCTACGAGCGTATCGTGGAAAATGCGGAACAGCTGCGGGATGCTGGCGATATCTTTACGCTGTTCGCGGAGGATGAAGCGGGCCTCGCAACGCTATCGGAGTTGGGGCAGCGCGATCGCAGCGGTACGGTGCGGTACGAGGACGCCGATGGCCGGCGGGCGCATCTGGAGCGAGTTGTAGAGAGGCTGCAACTCGACGACGCGCGCCGGCGTTATCAAGAGCTGTCGCACCAGATCGACGAGCTGGTCAC
>JBPYDW010000022.1:0-2701 GCA_051986335.1 Vulcanimicrobiaceae bacterium
AGCTCGCGCGCCATCGGCAGCAGCTCGGCGCGCACGCGTGCGTCGGTCTCGTGCCACACGGGCGGCGAGAGATACCAATGTGCCGTGATGCCGCGTGCGGCAAGCTCTGAGTCGATGCGCGGACGGACGATGCAGTGGTAGAGATAGTCGTCGATGTAGCGATCGAGCATGAAGACCGCATGCATCCGTGCATCGTAGCGGCCGCTGCGTCGGCCGACACCGGCGGCAATCGCCTCCCCCAGCGCTATGCCCGTGCTGTTCGCCGTTGTGTTCCATCCGGAGTACGCCTCCAGTCGGCCGGCGATGCCGGCCGCGATGAGCCTTCCAGCAAAAGCCGCCTGCGCCGCGTAGGACCCGGTGAGAAAAGTGAGGTCGACGAGCGCGGCGCGCCGGCCGCGGGCAATGTCGGCGCGAAGTGCGTCGAGCAAGGAATCATCCTGCGCGGTTGTCGTCTTTGGAACGCGTACGTAGAGCGTCAGGTCCGGCCGCAGGTCGTCGCGCACGCCCCCGACGCGCCGGACCAAGGCGTCGATCGTGATGTGCACGGGCGCAAACTCGAGCGGATCCTGCGTCGCCGCGCCATCGGGTGTGGAATAGCGCACCGCCACGTGAGGCATCCACCCAATCTGGCGCGCCATGGCCCGCGCCACGAGGACGATGCCTAGCTCGTCGGCTCCCGGCTCGATCGCTGCGCGATCGGCAATGTCCAGAGCCGCGACGGCCTGGCGCAGCGCGCGGACGTCGTTCACATGCAGGCCGACCGGCCCGGCATCGTCCTGACCTATGACCAGAAGGTTAATCGTTCCGTTTGCTACTAGCTGCAACGCCGCCAAATCGACCGCGCGATCGCGCGCGCGAGTCTGCAAATACTCGGTGAGCGTCGCTTCGCCGATCAGCGCGCGCAGCTGATCCGCGCGTGCACGTTCGATGGGCAGCGGCGGATCGTGTAGTGCAGCGTACTCCCAGATGTACTGCCAGGTGGGCGGCTGTGCGCCGGCCCAATAGGTCCGCGCCGCGCCGACCGGTGCGACCGCCGTCGGCTCCAGCCGCATAATCGTACCGAAAGCCGCGATCGATGCGTGAGGGCGTGCAGCACGGAGCGCGACAAGTGAGTTGAGCCGCTCGATCGCGTCGGCCGTCGAGACGCCGCCAAGTACGCGCGATGGGTCGAGCCCACCGTACGCGAGCATGTCCGTCGAGATAACGTACGCATCGGCAGTTCGCGCGGGCGGCCGTTCGAGCCACGCAGCGATCGCCGCAACGTCACCCGGCGTGATGTAATCGCCGAGCCATTGTTGAGACGGCTCCACGACGCGAACGCCGGCGATCGCGCCCGCCATCACCGGCAATTGCCGCGCCGTTGGTGTCGCATACATCGGCACGAAGACGATCGTGCTTACCAACCCAAGCGCCCACGCAATCATTTGCAAGTTTATCGTCTTACGAGCACCATGATTCCGGCACCGTCATAGAACTTCCGGTATGTGCCGCTCTTGATGAGCTGCGCGACCTTTGGCGCGTCTACGGCCGCCCAAAACGCCGGATCGCTAAAGGCATCAAAGATGAGGTAATCCTGGGGGTCGCTCATCGCGATATTAGCGTGAGGGTACATGCCGAGATGAGCGATCACGAAGCCGCCCGTTGCAATGCTGGCGTTTCGTGGAAGCGTGGTTAGCTCGTCCTCGCGAGCCGTGTCGGCCTTCGTAGGCTGCCTATAGAGCGCGAATCTTGGATTGACGGGACTATAGAGCCGCGACGTCCAGATTGATGCAAGCAGCGCGAATCCTAGCGCGCTTTTGGCCACGAGCTGCGAACGACCGTAGACGCCGGCTGCGCCGTCGGCGAACGCGCAGAGCACGTATCCGCTCCAGGTCGCGCTGTAATGAGCTCCCATCGCCATGGTGATGGCCTCGTGCGAGAGCAGAACTTCCGCCAGACCAGGTATGGCAAAAATCATGTAGCGCGATGCCAATGGCAGGAACGCCAGCGGCAAGAGCAGCGCAAAGAAGTACTGTAGACGCAGAGGCGAAAGCGGTCCGGCGAAGCCCGCAGGCGTCGGCGGGGTTCGCCACCATTCATAGTAATGCAGCGAGAAGTACTGAAAATGAACGTCGATAATCGGACGCAAAACGCCGAAATAGAGAAATGCGCCGGTTATAGCGATGGCCGCGATCCATGCGCCACACGATCGCATCCTCCGATCGTCCCGCTCCATGACCACCAGCGCGACACCGATAAATATGAGGCTGACGAACTGGTCCTCTTTTACCATCGCCAGCAAGGCGGCGGTCGCGATTGCGACGCCACGCAATCGGCGATCGATCGCCCAAACCAGCGTCGCCGCTAACGGCGGTGCGAAGGCGAGTTCGTGAAAATCCCCGACCGCTAAGGCGCTGGTCGGCGGGTAGGTTGCCGCGACGAGCGTTACTGCGAACGCCAACCACTTCGGCAGTCGCGAAGCCGCGATTCCCCACACCGGAAAGATCGTCGCCGCCACTAAAAGACTTTGCAGCAGCACCAATCCTTTCGCGCCGTCCAACGCTCTTACGAAGGGAAACGCGATGTAGAGAATCGGGGAGAAGTGAATGAGAAAGTGGTTCACCGACCCCTCGAGGGTGCTGGAGAACGTCGTGAACGCGCTGTCAATGACTTGCGTGAAAATCGCGTCATCGACGCCGGCTCGAAAGATCGTGTATCGCCA
>JBPYDW010000023.1:0-5325 GCA_051986335.1 Vulcanimicrobiaceae bacterium
GTCGGCAGCAATTCGGCCGGCAGCGTGCTGCCGTCGACCGCATAGCCATGATTGTGGGCGGTGATCAGGACTTCTCCATTAACGTGATTTTTCACCGGTTGATTCCCTCCGCGGTGCCCGTACGGCAATTTGTACGTCGTGGCACCGAAGGCCAGCGCCAACAGCTGGTGTCCGAGGCAGATGCCGAACATCGGCAACTTTTCGCGCAACCCGCGCAGCGTTGCGATCGTCTGCGGTAAGTCGGTGGGATCGCCGGGTCCGGGCGAAATGACGACGGCATTCGGCATGGTGGCCAGAATCGCGCCCTCGTCGGCATCGTAGGGCAGGACGCAGACGTGCGCGCCGAGCGCGGTGAGATCGCGCAGTATCGCGCGCTTCACGCCGCAATCGATCAACGCGATGCGAAAGCGAGCGTCGCGTCCCTCCTCGTACTCACTACGCGTAGCCACGCTCGGGACCAGTTCCGCGGTATTGGCGGTCCGGACGAACTGCGCGAGTGCACGCTCAGCGCCGGCCAAGGCTTCCTCGCCAACCGCCAGGGCGGCCCAGATCGTGCCGTGCTCGCGCAATGCAATCGTTATGGCCCGCGTGTCGGCCTCGCACATCGCCGGCACTCCCTGCTCCTCCAGCCATGACGCCAGGTCCCACTTAGAAAGATGGTGCGACGGGTGGCGGGCGACCCGCTTCACGACCGCACCGCTGACGCAAGCGCGTGAGTATTGCGCCGCTCCACCCGAGATGCCGTAGTTTCCGATCATCGGATAGGTGAAGGTGAGGATCTGTCCAGCGTACGACGGATCGGTGAGCGCTTCTTCATAGCCGGTCATTCCGGTATAAAACACGGCCTCGCCGAGTGCGAGGCCCATTCGACCGAGTCCATTGCCGTCGAAACGCGTTCCGTCGGCGAGGAAGAGCGCTGCCGGAGATGTCATGTCAGCCTCGGGGCTTTGGCGGTCCACACGTGGAATCCCGCGGCACATGGATTGGCAGTTTGCCGCAACGTCGTTTGCAACCGCCTTTACGATCATCGACCCGATAGGCTTGATACCGCTTACCCTCACGTCCACCATTCGTTTTCCGGCGCAGCGGCGCAACGCTATCGTCGACCAGGCGGTGTTGGTGGCAGGTGGGGTAATGCTGGTGATGGGTCTGGTCGGCCCCGCGATCTTGCGTTACTTGGGGATCACGTTGCCGGCGTTTACCATCGCCGGCGGTATCCTGCTCTTCTTGATCGCCATCGACATGTTGTTCGCGCGGCCGACCGGAGCGCGGCGCACCGAACAGGAAGAACGCGAGGCCGGTGCGGCCGAGAACCCAGCGGTCTTTCCCTTGGCGATTCCGATGATCGCGGGGCCGGGAACGATCGCCACCGTTTTGCTCCTCATCAACCTCGCGCACGGCGACCGGATAAAACTGCTGACCGTCGCGCTCGCCTACATCGCCGCGTTGGCCATTGCCTGGGTTTGCATGCGCGGAGCCGCCCGCTACATGCATAGGATCGGCACTACCGGCATCCACGTCATCACCCGTGTGTTGGGCATCGTGCTGGCAGCGCTGGCCGTGCAGTTTGTGATCAACGGGCTGGTGCAGACGCCGCTGATCCATCGCTGAAGCGCAGCTCGCCACCGACCAGCGTCGCTATCACCGCGCGCGGCAGCGTTTGACCGGCGAACGGCGTGCTAGTTCCCTTGGAGGCGAACAGCTGCGTGTCCACACGCCAGCTGCGATCGGCCATGATGGTAACGTCGGCGAGCGCGCCCGGGGCCAGCGTACCGCCGGGGACTCCCAAAATCTTTGCCGGATTGCAGCTCAGCAATTCCACGAATCGCGTTAGCGGCAGATCGGGCAACGCCAGCGCATACGCGCCCACCGCGATCTCGAGTCCGCTGAATCCGACCGCGGCATTGGCCAAATCGCCGCTCTTATCGGCGGCGGTATGCGGCGCGTGGTCGCTGGCGAAGACATCGACGATGCCGGCCCGCACCGCGTCGCGCAACGCGCGACCATCCTCCTGCGGCCGTAGCGGCGGATTCACTTTGGCGCCGGCCCCCAGCTCGCGAACCGACTCGTCGGTGAGCAACAGGTGATGCGGCGTCACCTCGCAGGTCACGGCAAGTCCGCGGCTCTTAGCGTGCGCGATCGCGTCGATAGCCACCCGCGTCGAGACGTGCGCGATGTGCCAGGTCTTACCGGTATCGGCCGCGATTGCCAAATCGCGCACCACGATGACGTCCTCGGCCAGGCCGGGGCTGCCGGCTGCGCCCAGTTCGTGCGAAACGATGCCTTCGTGCATCACCCCGTCGCCCTTGAGCAGCTCGTCTTCTGCGTGCGAGATAAACGGTGCGGAGAGTTCGCGGGCCGCCACCGCCGCGTCGCGCAGGACGCGTGCGTTCATCACCGTGTTGCCGTCGTCGCTGAATCCGACCGCGCCGGCGGCAGCTAAGGCGACGTAATCGGCGAGCGCCGCACCCGCGCGCTCCCGCGTTATCGCTGCGACCGGATAGATCCGGCAGCGCGCATCGGGATGATTGCGTAGCAGCCGCACCACTTCGGGAGTGTCGATCGCCGGTTTCGTGTTCGGCATGCACGCCACCGCGGCAAATCCGCCACGAAGTGCCGCCAGCGTCCCGCTGGCGATCGTTTCCTTTTCGGAAAAGCCCGGCTCGCGCAGGTGAACGTGCATATCGATCAGGCCGGGCGCAACGAAGGCTCCGCCGGCGTCGATCACTTCCTCACCGGCGAGCGGCGCCAAATGTTCGCCGATCTCGCGCACGACGCCGTTCTCGATGCGCAGATCGCGCAACGCATCGATTCCCTGCGACGGATCGACGAGTCGGCCGCCGGAGATCAGCACGAAATTTCTTAAACCTCGCCGTTTACCAAAAAGTCCAATACGGCCATGCGAACCGAGACGCCGTGACCCACTTGCTTGGCGTAGCGCCAGCCGGTGAACGTCAGGACGCTGTCGTCGAGCTCCACGCCGCGGTTATACGGTCCCGGATGCATGACGATCGTCTCCTTTCGCAGCCGCTTCAGGCGTGCGCCATCCAAACGAAAGCGCCGCACGTATTCTTCGTCGTCGATCGTCAAGCCGTGAAATCGCTCGCGCTGGATTCGCAATAATACGATCGCATCGGCGTCGCCGAGAACCGCATCGAGGCTGCGTTCGACACGCACCCCGTCGCTCGCATAACTCTTGGGCAGAAGTTCCTCGGGACCGACCAGGGCAATATTTGACCCAAGCCGGCGCAACCCGGCACTCAGCGAGTGTGCGACGCGGCTATGCTTGACGTCGCCCACAATCGCCACGGTCCTTCCGGCGAGCTCGCCAAACTCTTCGCGAAGCGTAAAGATGTCGAGCAGGGCTTGCGTCGGATGAGCGTGCTCGCCGTCGCCGGCATTGATGACGTGTCCGTCAAAGGCCAGCGCGATCCGCCGGGGATAGTCCGCCACCGGGTGACGCACGACCATCACGTTGACGCCCATCGCCGACAGCGTTATCGCGGTGTCCTCAATGGTTTCACCCTTGGTGGCCAGGCTGAGGTCGTTGGGCGCGAGGTTGACGACGTCGGCGCCCAACCGTATCTCGGCGAGATTGAACGACGTATACGTGCGCGTCGACTGCTCGAAGAACATGTTGACGCACGTGACGCCCTGCAGCGTTTGCTTCGGACCGGTCTGTTCGAAGGCTGAGGCTCGCGCGAAGATCTCGTCGATTTCGTCGGCGCGCAAGTCGTCGAGATCGAGGAGACTACGCCGCGCCCGCACCGATCGAGACCTCGTCGCTCGGCGACGCCTGTGCCGAAAGCGTCACCTCGACGCGCTCATCTTTCTCCGAGGAGATCGTGCGGCCGATGTAGTCGGCCTGAATCGGCAGCTCGCGCAGTCCGCGATCGACCAGCACGCACAAACGGACGGCAGCCGGACGGCCCAAATCGGTTACCGCGTCGAGCGCCGAGCGAATCGTGCGTCCGGTGAAAAGAACGTCGTCGACGATCACCACGGTGCGGTCGGCCACCGTGACCGGAATCTCGGATTCGGGAAGCTGATGGGAGACCTCGTCGTCGCGATACAGATTGATGTTGAGAAAACCGACGGCCGGCTCGCGGCCGCGAATCTTGGCAATCTTCTCGGCTAGGCGCAAGGCCAACGCTTCGCCGCCGCGCCGCACGCCGATCAGCACCAGGCCTTCTTGCGCGGCCTGGGGCTCGAGGATTTCGTGCGCGAGACGCGCGATCGTTCGATCGATCTCTTCCGCCTTGAGCAGCACTCGGCGCTTCGCCGTCGCGGTCATGCAATTTCCTCTAGCGCCGCCAAAGACGCGCGCGTTCGAGCAAGTTCGGAACGATACTTTTCCAGTTTCTCTCGCTCCTTAGCGACCACGTCTGCTGCGGCCCTGCCGACGAACTGATCGTTGGCGAGTTTCTTCTCGCCGCGCGCGACCTCGCTCTCCAGACGAGCGAGTTCCCTGCGGTACCGCGCAGCCAGCAGATCGCTGGGAATGCGGCCGGTGACCGCCGCCAACCCGTCGGCCGCCGACGCACCGTGCGCGCTTGCGGGAGCGAGCTGAGCGTTCGTCAGGCGAGCCAACAACGCGCAGACTTCGGCATCCACGTTCTGCGGGACGTCCAAGGTGATGACGTCTTTGGGCGCGAGTTTGGCCTCGGCCCGCAGGTTTCGGATCCGCTCCACGGTCTGTTGCAACGCTGCAAAGTGGGCCGCGGCTTCACGATCAACCGGGACTTCTTCGTGATCCGGCCAGGCTGCGGTGACGATAGTTTGGCCATCGTGCGGAATCGCCAGCCATACCTCCTCGGTGATGAACGGCTCGATCGGGTGCAGTAGCCTCATCGCATTGTTCATGACGAACGAGAGGACGGCGGCGCGCGTGGGCGTGGCTTCCTTCGTCGTTTCAACGTACCAGTCACAAAACTCGTACCAGATGAAACGCCACAACGTCTCGGCGGCGATGCCGAAATCGAACGCGTCGAGCAGCGCGCTCACTTCGAGGATCGTGTCGTGCAGCCGGGTAAGGATCCAGCGATCGCCGAGCGTCAGTTCGCTCGGACGCTGCAGCGTGCGAGCCGTCGGCAAGCCTTCGGGCAGTGCTAACGCGTAGCGCGTCGCATTCCAAATCTTGTTGTTGAAGTTGCGCGCCTCTTCGCAGCGCGACTCGTGAAACCGCACTTCTTGTGCCTCGAGGCGCATCTGGCGCAGCATACCCATGCGAAATGCGTCGGCTCCGTAGCGCTCCGCCAGCACCATCGGATCGATCGCGTTGCCGAGCGACTTGGACATCTTGCGCCCCTGCGCATCGTAGACGAG
>JBPYDW010000024.1:0-4011 GCA_051986335.1 Vulcanimicrobiaceae bacterium
TCGGAGATCGTGCGTCCGCGAAAACGGCGAAACGTGCGGCATAGGTGCACCGGGTGGACGCCGCTGCCGGCTGCAACCTCGGCCAGATCGAGCGGTTCGCGAAAGCGCTCGTGAATTGCGGTATCGATGCTGGGCAGCCACGGCGGCTCGTGCAGGTCGCCCGGCTGCGCCGGCGCAACGTGCGCGCACAGTTCGTAGAGCAAGGCTTCAACTGCAGACTCGGTCGCGTGGGCGCGCGCCAAGAACTCCTGATAGAGGCGCAGGACGATCCATACCGGATCGCCCCCGTCCAGTTCGAATACGTGCGCGCGCGCGCCACCGAGCTGAGCGATGACCTCTTCCCAGCGCTGCAGTAGCGCGACCGCAAAGAAGCGGCACGGGCCGATCATTTCGTCCTCGTGCGACGTTCGGGCGTCGTGGAACACCAGCGTGTACGGCTCGTACCATAGATCGAAACCGTCGCCGCGCTCGGTATACGCGCCGTCGAGCAATAGACTAAAATACGGCGCTTGGTGCTCGTGCAAGGGAACGCTCTTTCCAACCGGGTGACGCACCTCGGAAAGGATGGCGCCTGAAATTTCCCACGAGGCGGTATCGCCGACAAAGTAGCCGGCCGGAAACGTCGCAGCGTGCTCGGTGGTGCGGCTCTGCATGATAACGAGGGTAGCATACGTCCCAACTCGCCCGTCTAGAACGAAAGTAACCTGACGATCGCCGCCCGCCCTGGCGGAGCCGATCTGCGATGTTCCATAATGGTCCCCGGAGGTACGCGCCATGCAAGTACCGGCGGAAAACGCCCCGAGCGCCGTGACACCGGATCTGATCGTTCAAACGTCATCCGGCTTCATGGCAGCAAAAATGCTCTTCGTGGCCACCGAACTGGGCGTTTTCGAGAAACTCGCCCAAGCGCCGGCGACCGCACAAGAGCTGGCGGATCGGCTCCATACGCCGTTTCTGACGTTGCGCATCGTCTGCGATGCCATGGTCGCGCTCGGAATTCTCACCAACGCTAACGGCCTGTACGCCAACACCGAGCCTGCAACGAAATATCTTGGCGGCGTCGATCCCGACTACGACATGCGACCGTTCATGCGAATGCGGGATCGCTTTTCGTACCCGCGATGGCAAACGTTGGAAAGCGCGATCAGCGCGGGACATGGCGTCCTCGGCTCGCGCGAATTCGCCGATGCTGGAGAGCGCCAGATACACGCCGAGGGCGTGCGTGGACTCACCATACAGGCTGCCGCCGCACTGGCCACGGTTTACGACTTCTCCAAGCACAAACGCCTGATCGACCTCGGTGGCGGAACGGGGATCTTCCTAACGAAAATCGCCGATCGCTATGCGAACATCGAACTGACGCTGTTCGATCTTGCCGCGGTCACCGAGGTTGCACGCAGGCTCATCGAAGAGAGCGGTCACGCCGGCCGAATCCAGATCGTCGCCGGCGATTTTTTCCGCGACCCAATCTCACACGGCTACGACGCGATACTGCTGGCAAACGTGATACACATGCTCTCGGAGCGTTCCAATCGAGAACTCATGCGCAGCATACGCGATCGTGTCAGCGCCGGCGCGCACGCGCTACTGGTCGATTTCTTCACCAACGACGATCGCTCGAAGCCGTGGTTTGCGGCGCTGATGTCGGGCGAATTCCTGATATTCGACGGCGAAGGCCGTTCCTACAGCGATGCGGAGTGCAGCGCTTGGCTCGCCTACTGCGGATGGAAAAGGCTCGACCGGCGCAGCCTCGGCGGCCCATCCAGCGTGCTCATCGCCGAAGCCGTGTAACGCACGTAGCGTGCCTGGTGCCCAGAAAGGGACTCGAACCCCCACGATGTTGCCACCACTGATACCTGAAACCAGCGCGTCTACCAATTCCGCCATCTGGGCGCGGCCGGACCGGATTCGCGCCGCAGAAGCCAGGCCCTCCCCTCGTGCAACCGCCCGGCCGGGCCACGGTATCATGGGGGCGCATGTCCTCCACCATCCATCCGATTTCCGATGAGATCGCTCTAGATCCATATTCGCTCGCCGTCACGCACGCGGCGCAGGCAGTGAGCCCAGCCGTCGTTTCAATCGAAGCGCAGCACGGCCGGCGCAGCGGTACCGGCTCGGGTTTCGTGTTCGCCTCCGACGGTTTCGTGATGACCAATAGCCACGTCGTCAACGGTGCCGATCGGGTCAACGTCTCGCTGCCGGATGGCCGCGAGTTCGTTGCTCGCCCGGTCGGCGACGATCCCCATACCGACCTCGCGGTGCTGCGCATCGACGCCCGCGGTTTGCCGGCGGCCACGCTCGGCGATTCGCAGACGCTGCGGCCCGGCCAACTCGTCGTTGCCGTCGGCAATCCGTTCGGCCTGAACTATACGGTGACCGCCGGCGTCGTCAGCGCCGTTGGCCGAACGTTGCGTTCGCAATCCGGGCGCTTGATCGACAACGTGGTGCAGACCGACGCTGCGCTCAATCCCGGCAACTCCGGCGGCCCGCTGGTCAATGCCAAAGGAGACGTGATCGGCGTCAACACCGCGGTACTGCCCGGGCAAGGCCTGTGCTTTGCGATCGCCATCAACCTTGCCACATTTGTGGCCGGGTTACTCATTCGCGACGGCAAAGTTCGACGCGGCTATCTCGGAATAGCCGGCCAAGATGTCGTGCTTCCGCCCGCGCTGGCGCGCTCGCTCGGCCTGGACGATCCGCGCGGCGTGCTGGTCTCCTCAGTCGAACCCGGAAGCCCGGCAGATACGTCGAAGCTGCAAGCCGGCGACGTAATCGTCGCACTTGAAGACACGCGCCTGCATGGGATCGACGAGCTGCATCGCCTGCTCACCACGATCGACTTGCGCCGCGCCTACAAACTCGACGTTCTGCGCAAGCGCGAACGCATCGCGCCGATCGTTCTCCCGGTTGAAGCTCGCTGATGGAGCTATTTAGAAAACTCTTACCGATCCTGGGCATTACCTTCGTCGACATTCTCGGATTCAGCATGCTGATTCCGGTGCTGCCCTATTTCGTCATTCACTTCAAAGTGGCGCCGTGGTTCGTCGGAGTGTTGTTCTCGACGTTTTCGCTCTGTCAATTCTTGTCGGGACCGATCTGGGGGAACGTCTCCGACCGCGTCGGCCGCAAAGCGGTGCTCATCATCTCGCAGATCGGTGCGACGATCGGCTGGACGATGCTCGCCTTCGCGCCGACAATAACTTGGGTTTTCATCGCGCGCATCGTGGAGGGCGTCTCCGGTGGAAACATCGGCATAACGCAGGCCTACGTCGCCGATATCGCCGAGGCCAAAGATCGTTCGCGCGCGTTCGGTCTGATCGGCGCCACCTTCGCGGCTGCGATGACGTTTGGGCCGTTCACAGCTGGAAGAATCTACGCGACGTGGGGATTTTCCGCACCGTTTATCGCCGCCGCCGCCCTGCAGCTGCTGACGCTGCTGCTGACGATCTTTCTGCTACCCGAGTCGCGCAAGGCGTCGAGCGACGACCAGCGCGTGGGCTTTGCCGACATCATTCGCACTGCGCGCGATCGCGCGCTGCGGCCGATCCTGGTGCAGAAGCTAGCGCTTTCCCTTACATTATACGGCTGGTACAGCGTCATCGCGCTCTTTCTCGCGGGACAGTTGAAATTTGGCTTGGTGCAAACAACCACGTACTTCTCGCTCTTTGCGATCATCAACGTGGCGATCAACGGATTCGGGATCGGGGCCGCTTCAAAACGTTTCGGCGATCGCGCGATGTCGAACATCGGACTGGCTAGTCTGTTGGCCTCGTTTCTCATCGTGCCGCTGGTCCACAGTCCGCTGCTGTTCGTCGTGACGATGATTCTGTTCGCGGTTGGCGGCGCGTATGCCAACACCGGCATCACCGCACTGCTCAGCAACGCCTACCCAGACCGGGAACAGGGCACGGTGCTCAGCATCGGCTCGTCGCTGGACTCGATCGCCGGAATCGCGTCGCCGCCGGTCTCAACCGGTTTGCTGAGCCGCTTTGGCCCGTCGTTTGCCGGCGT
>JBPYDW010000025.1:0-20796 GCA_051986335.1 Vulcanimicrobiaceae bacterium
TCAGCTCGACCCGTCGCTAATTGGCGTAACCGGCTGCGTGCAGTACATGCAGCGATGCGCGGCCTTGGGGATTTCCGACTCGCATTCGGGGCACTTGCGCATTGCCGGGTCGGGCGGCGCCTCGAGATAGGCATTTGAGACCAGCCTGTTTGTCGGAACGATGATGAGGAAATAGACGACCGCTGCAACGACCAGAAATGCGATCAGCGAATTGATGAAGTCGCCGTAGCGCACGCTCTGGCCGCCGACCTCGAGACTGCGTCCGGCAAAGTCCGTACTCGATCCAAAGAGCGCAGCCAGCAGCGGCGTGAAGATGTCCTTGACGAAGGAGTTGACCAGAGCCCCGATCGCCGCCCCGATCACTACCGCGACGGCCAGATCGGCGGTGCGGCCGCGCAGCAAGAACCGCACGAAGCCGCGCAGCACCGTGTTTCCCCGCCGCACGACGCGCATTCCAACCTTGCCCGGCTTGAAGCTCATCGTGGCAACGGCGTGCGGATCATGCGCGGCTGGCTTCGCGCCGGCGTGCCTTCAGCCTCTCGCTTTCGACCAGGATGCGCTTGCGCAAACGAATGTTCTGCGGCGTCACCTCAACCAGCTCGTCGTCGTCGATGAACTCGATCGCGCGTTCGAGGCTCATGGTTTCGGGCGGCGGCAACTTGACGTTCTCGTCGCTGCCGGCGGCGCGCATGTTGGTGAGTTTCTTCTCACGCGCCACGTTGATCGCCACGTCCTTATCGTCGTTGGCACGTCCCACGATCATCCCCTCGTAGACTTCAATTCCGGGCGGAAGAAAAAAGCGCCCGCGCTGCTCGACGCCGGCAAGGGCATACGCGGTCGTGCGTCCGGTATCGCTGGCTACGAGCGCGCCGACGTTTCGCCCGGGCAGTTCCCCCATCCACTCCTGATGATCGTAGTACGTGTGCGACATCACTGCCGTGCCGCGGGTGAGCGTGAGCAACTCTCCGCGCAGCCCGAAGATAGCGCGCGTCGGCATCGTGTACTCGAGGCGTCGCGAATCGCCGACGTTGAGCATGTTTGAAAGTATCGCTTTGCGCCGGCCGAGCGCTTCGATCACCGCGCCGGCGTACTCCTCGGCGACGTCGACCACGACGTACTCCACCGGTTCCCAGCGCAGGCCGTCGCGCTCGGTGACGATCACTTGCGGTTTGGAGACTTGCAGCTCGAAGCTCTCGCGCCGCATGGTCTCGATCAAGATCGAGAGATGCAACTCGCCGCGCCCCCGTACTTCAAAGGTGTCGGCGCTATCGGTGTCGGCGACGCGCAGGGCGACATTCGACTCGAGTTCGCGCAGCAGGCGCTCGCGAATCTGACGCGAGGTGACGAACTTGCCCTCTCTGCCGGCGAACGGCGAGTTGTTGACGCTGAAGAACATCGACACCGTCGGCTCGTCGACGGCGACCGCGTGGATGCTCTCCGGCGCGTTGGCATCGGCGATGGTATCGCCGATGTTGAGACCGTCGATGCCGGAGATGCAGATGATGTCGCCGGCCGCAGCCTCCTCGATCTCGACCCGCTCGAGGCCGGCAAAAGCCAAGATCTTGGTGAGGCGCAGGCCCGTCTCGACGCTACCGTCCCTGGACACCTTGGCGATCGGTGCGTTGACGCGCGACGCCCCGCGAAAGACGCGGCCGATGCCGATCCGACCGACGTAGCGGTTATGGTCAATCGCCGAAACCAGCATTTGAAACGGCCCGTCCTCGGCGGGCGCCTCCGGAACGTGATCGAGAATCGCTCTGAACAGCGGTTCCAAGTCGCTGCCGGCAGCCTCCGGCGAGTTCTTGGCGATGCCTTCGCGCGCGATTGCAAAGAGCACCGGGAAGTCGGCCTGCTCCTCGCTGGCGCCGAGTTCGATGAACAAGTCAAAGACCTCGTTCACGACCTCCAGTGGACGGGCGTCCTTGCGGTCGATCTTGTTGACGACGACGATCGCGCGCAGATCGAGTTCCAGTGCTTTGCGCAGAACGAACCGCGTTTGCGGCATGACGCCCTCGGCAGCGTCAACCAAGAGAAGCACGCCCTGAACCATCTGCAGCACGCGTTCGACCTCGCCGCCGAAGTCCGAGTGACCGGGCGTGTCGACGATGTTGAACTTCGCATCGCCGTGGCGAACGGCCGTATTCTTCGCCAGGATGGTGATACCGCGCTCTCGTTCCAGCGGATTGGAATCAAGAATGCGCGCTTGCACCTGCTGCCCCTCGCGGAAAATGCCGCTCTGCTTGAGCATGGCGTCGACCAGCGTGGTCTTTCCGTGATCGACGTGGGCGATGATGGCAACGTTGCGGATATCGGCGCGGGTCTTCAAAGCGCGGTGACCTTCGTCACCGCGGCGATTTTCTCCAGTGCCCGATTGAATTATAGGTGGTGATACGTCGGCAGCGTGAACCAGAAGGTGGTCGACTGGCCGGGCTCGCTTTCGAAGCCGATGCGGCCGTTCATCAGCGTGATCAGCTGCTTGCAGATGTACAGGCCGAGGCCCGTCGAGTTGTTCTCAGCGGTCAAGCGGCCAAAGCGCGTGAACAGTTTGTCGCGCGCCTCGGGCTGAATGCCGTCGCCTTCGTTGCTGATCGAGAACATCACCATGTCGTCGACGACCTGAACGTCGGCGGAGATCGGGGTGTGCGGCCACGAGTATTTGATCGCGTTGGAGAGGAGGTTGGCCAGGATCTGCACCAGGCGCCCTTCGTCGGCTTTTACCAGCGGCAACGCTCGGCTGGAGGTGAGCTGAAATGCGCGCCGAGGGTGCTCGCTTTGTGCGCGGGCGATGGATTCTTTCACAGCGGCCAGCGGTGCGACCACGTCGAGGCGGAGCGCCAGTTGTCCGGCCTCCATCCTGGAGAGGAGCAAGAAGTCCTCGAAGATCGAGTCGAGCCGCGCCGTCGAGCTCACCAGCACGTTGAGCAAGTCGCTCAAGCGATCCGGACCGAGCTCGTCGAGGTGGGTCGCCAATAGCGAGGTGGCGCCGCGGATCGCGGCCAGCGGCGAGCGCACTTCGTGCGACACCATGGTGAAAAAGTCGTTTTGCAGGCGAGTAGTCTCTTCCAGCAGCCGGCGGCGCTCGACCTCGGTGTGATGCGCGTGCGCGTTGGTCAACGCCAACCCGAGCAGGTTGACGAAGATCTGCATGACCCGCAACGTTTCGCGCGTCGGCACCATGCCGTCGAGCGGATGATCGGGTGAAAGGTAGCCGCGCATGACGCCATCTTCATCCGTCAACACCATAACCAGCGCGTCGCGCTCGTGCCAGCGGTCGGGCGCTTCGCGCGGTGCGTTGCGCGGAAGAAAGCCTGTATAGATGCTGTGATCGGTTTCGGCGCCGTATTCGGCAGCGATGTGGTAGCAGTGCGGAAACACTTCATACGCCGGCAGCAGGACCGCGGCGATCTCGTCGTGCGGCACGACTTCACCCAAGCGGCTCTCGACGATCTCGGGAGGATACCCCCACAGCGCGCGCCGGCGCAATTCGCCGCCGGGTTCGTCCGATGCAACGATCGTCACGTAGCGCCAGCCGAACACTTCCGCGAAGCCGCGGGCAATCGTTTCGACCGCCGGTGCCAGGTCGCGCGCACGCAAAATATCGTGCGTGATTGCAAGCAAACGCTGCAGCACGTCATTGGTCCCAAGTGTCCCCGCGGGACCCTCGCCGGGCCGAATCGTTTCCGAGGCCACGACATGTAGTTTCGCTCACACCGCAGCCCGCTCCGCGAGGCATCGGCCGGCAGTCCCGCACGACGGTTAACTCAATGTAAAGCTTCGGAGGGCTTTCGGAAAGCGTCCGGGGCGTTGCTTGCCGGGGCTGCGTGAGAAACTGCCGAAAACCACGGCGCCGTGAAGCTACTGCTCGAAATTCTGCTGTCGGTCTTCCTGCACCCAATCGCGATGATCTTGATGTGGATCAACGTGCTGGGCCGAGCGGAATTAACGTCCCTGCAAAAGTTCGTGTGGATCGTCGTGAGCATCATTTGGGGGTTGGGGCCCATCGCCTATTTCTTACTCGCCGACGGCGCGCTGTGGTAACGCGTAGCGGACAGGGTTAGCCGGCGGGGCTCGCCAAGCGCAGAGTATGGAGCAATTTCTTGTCCATTTGTTGCACGTGGCGAGTTGGTTTTTCGTCGTCGTTTTCATTTTCGCGGTCATCGGCTTCATCCTGACGCTGCGCTGGATCGGCATGATGCTCTTCTCGGCGCGCCGTGCCGTCGAGTCGGGCGTTGACAGCGTTCGTCGAAAATAGCCTTGCGCGGCGCCGGCGCCGCTTAAAATAACAGCGTCATGAACTCGCCGACCCTTCGAAAGCCGGTGCGCTCGTACAGGCGTATTGCTTCGGCGTTAAAGTCGTTGACGTAGAGCGAAAGCGTGGGAACGAGGGAAAAGAGCTGGCGGCACAGTGCGATGAGGCAGCGCGTCGCCAATCCCCGCCCACGCTGATGCGGTGGCACCCATATCCCCTGCAGCTGAGCGGTCCGCGGACTCCACGGACCGATGTTGCAGAAAAAGCAGAGCTCACCATCGCTCTCACCCACCCACCACAAGCCGCGCTCGATCATTTGCTTCACCCCGCCGGCAAAGTCGCCCGGCGCGTTTCTCGGGTCGTACTCAAGCTCGATGGCGATCATTTGGGCGGAATTTTCCGCAACGATCGGCCACTCGTTAGCGCGAGCCTGGCGTACCACGATCCGCGGATCCTCGCTGCTAAGCGCCGCCGGATCGACCGCCATTACGAGCTGGCGCTCGCGAACGCGCCGGGGCGGCGAATGAGCAGCGGCCACGAGCTCCCAGTAGCGAGCAATCTGAGCGCGCGGCCCGACGATCATCCGTTCCGGCGTGTTCTTGCCGCACTCGGCGAGCAACGGGAGAGCCACCTCGTCGGCGGCTAGCACGACTTGGCGGCCGTAGTATCCGGCGCCGCACAGCTTTCCGCCGTCGAAGACCAGCTGCATCGATCCGCGAGCGAGACTCGCCGGATCGCTGCGCACGAGATAGATCAGAAAGACGTTTTCGTACGGATCCGGCTCCAGATATGCAAGGACCGCACGCTCGTGGCGTACGGCCCATCGCTCGCGATGCACGCCGAACTTACTCGTTGCCGATCGTGACGGACGCGATCGGCTTAGTGGTCGGCATTTTGCTGCCGCCCTCGGGTTCGACGCTCACGGCCACCGCAATCGTGTTCTCCGCGTCTTCCGGCAGCGCCACGACCGCGGTCCCGCGTGTGTCGGGAACGAAGGTAAGCGACGGCGCGATCTTCTTGGCGCCTCGGGCCAGCGTCCACGCTTGATACACTTTGCCGCGCGGCGGCGGCGCCATATTGTGCATTGCGATGTACAGCCGCTTGCCGCGCGCGATCACTTGCCCACCCGCGGTGGGAAAATGCCTGGCATCGGCGGCCATCAAATCGGCAACCATCGTGCGCTCGGCGGCGATCTCGCGTGCGGTCGCATTGGTGGTTGTCTGCAAGGCCGCGAGCTGGGCCTGCGCGGCTCGCAACTGGCTGGTGAGCGAGATACTCTCGATCGTCGAGATCAGCGCGATGGCGAAACAGGCGGCGGCGACGAGGTATGCCGGCCACAGCGCAGCGCGGCGAGCGGGAGCGCCGGCGGCAACCGTGCGCGGTGCCGGAGTTGCGCTACGGCGCACTTCGCGCATGATGCGCGCCTTGAGCGCCGGGTTGACGTTGGCAACTTCGGCCGTCGCCGCCAGTGCCGTCACGGCCGGACGCAGCGACTCGTATTCCCGGCGGCACTGTTCGCAGGTACGCAAGTGTTCGCGCAAGCGCCGCGCGCTGTTCTGCGGTAGCGCGGCATCGGCAGGCATAGCACCGAGCGCGTACGCCGCGATATCCTCCCGCGTGAAGAGGTGCTCGTTCATGCCGTCACCGCGTCATCGAGCGCCGAGCGCAGCCGGCGCAGGCCCGTCCGTATCCTCGTCTTTATCGTGCCGAGCGGAACGCCGGTGCGGCGGGCGATCTCCTGGTGGGTAGCACCGCCGAAGAAGCCCATCTCGATCGGACCGCGTTGATCGTCGGGCAGCGACGCCAGCGCGGCGCGCACGTGCGCGGCGTCGATATTCGCCAGCGCGACATCCTCGAGGGCGTCGTCTTCGGGGACTGCATCGGAGAGTTCGGATTCGGGATGAGATGTGCGCGCGCGTAGCACGTCGAGCGCGCGATTGCGCGTAACTCGCACGATCCATGCACCAAAATTTCCACCGCGGAACATCTCGGGCGAACTCCAGAGCTTCAAAAAAACCGCCTGCGTAACGTCTTCGGCGGCCCCCGTTTCGCCGAGAATTCGAAGTGCGACACCATAAACCGCGCGGTGGTAGCGGTCGTAGATCGCTTCGAATGCGTCAGCATCGCGCCTTCGAAGGCGAGCCATCAGCTCCGCGGCGTCGTTCACCTTGCGCCTATTCGCCCCGCTTGGGCGGTGCCCTCGAATCCATAACGTGCGATACGTCCATTCGGATGTCGTGCCCGCGGGTGCGGGCAAGCGCTGCGTCGTAGAGCGTCACCATCATGGACGCTCTCGACGAAATCCGCGCCAAGATTCCGCAATTTCCCGGCTACGACGATGACACTGCGCGCCGGCTCAGCGACGAGCTGGTGCGTTCGTACCTGGGCGAAGCCTTAGCGCTGCTGCGCGAACAGCACCCAGATTTCTTCGCGCAGGGATCGGACGCGTTCGAAGCGTTGGTGCTGCGCGCCGGCTTCATGAACCAGCAGGCCTTTCACGCATTCGAATATCAGCATCTGGATAGCGATGGACTAAGCGTCGTTGCCGAAGACGATCGCACATTGGTCGAGCTTGCCGACCGCGCCCACAACATCACGGCTGCGGATCTGCCGGCGTTCTTAGACGATTTGACCGCCGCCTTCAATCGTCGCGATGCAGTGATGCTGCATCAGCAAGGGTGAACGAACGGTATCGGGACGCACGGCAGTTTGCTCAAGATCGTCGCCTTGAGCTCATCCATGTTCGTCGGAACGCCAAAGTCTCCGGAAAATTGATCGATCGCTCCCTGGGTTAATTGCGTGACTTGGGCGCGAACGATGCCGTTGACGATCTGCAGGGCCAGTGTCTGCCCCTTCTTGACGACGAAGGTCTGACCGTTGTTCGCGGTCACCACGACCGGAAGCGATGGATCGCTCACGTCGTAAACGTTGACGGTTAACCCTCCGTCGGGTGCGACGTCGATGTCGCCCTGAGTACCGCGCACTCCGACTTGTGCGCTGGGCGTCGTAAACGTGTAGTTGGCTTGCGCACCCGACGGGTGCTTGACGGTAAACCGGTACTTGCCCTGATACACGACGAACTTCGCGTTGGCAATACTGGTCTGATTGAAGAATGCCAGCTGCACTTTGGAATCCGAGCCGACCATGACTTGCGATGAGTCCGGCAGCGTGACCGCCGCCAGCGACGCGTCGCCGGTTATGGTCGTGTCCTGATCGGCAAGGGCGATGGTCGCTTGCGCGGCGATGGGTTGCGGCGCTTTGTTGGGCCGTTGGTACGCGACCGAGCCCCTCATGATCTGGACGGACTTATCGGGCCCGGCAAAACTCGCCGCGGGCGAGAGCGCCGCGACGAGAGCGAGCCCGGCAGCAATGCGAACGTTCTTCATCTATATGGCATCCTGCGGTTAGCGGTACGACGTCGGTCAGGTTCGAGCGAGCTGGCGAGAGCGCCTTGAACGAATCCGAGGAGCCTGTGGGGCTATGGCCCTACGCGGCGCTGCAGCCCTGCGGGTTGTCGCGGCATCGGGCCGGCGGCGTCGTTGCTCCTCGCTTAAATGACGCTGTTATTCCGCGCTCGTCGCGCCTCGCCGCCGACCCAATGGCGCTGACAACGACGCGCAGGACCATAACCCCACAGGCTCCTTGCGTGCGAGGTTTTTCTCGCCGCGAACTCCAACGCGCGGCTACATGCGCGCGCTTGTCTTGGCTGCCGTCGTTTGGCCGTACCATCTATTGCCGCAGCCGCAGTCGCTCGTGCCGGTGGCGTGCCCGGCGCCCTTTGCTTTCGAACACCGCCTCCGGGTCGCAGCCGGCACCGATTCCGGTGCGCTCGAATTGTTGAACGAGCGCTGGCGCGCTCTGGGCATACCGGGTGCGGCGATCTCGTCGACACCCGACGTCACCATCGTCCGCGATGCGCTCGTCCCCGCGCAAGCCTACGAGCTCACCGTCAACGGCCGGGCCGTCACCATCGCGGCGTCCGGTGCCGACGGAGCTTTCTACGCGATGGCCACGCTGGCGCAACTTCCGCAGCGTTCCGGGCGGGGCTGGCTGCTGCCGTGCGTTCGCATCGACGATCGGCCGGCGCTGCAATGGCGGATTCTTTCCGACGATATTTCGCGCGGACCGCTGCCGACCATGCGCTATTTCAAGGAACGCATCCGTACGATCGCCGCGTTTAAAATGAACGGCTATTCCCCGTACATGGAGCACGTCTTCGTCAGTCCGACCGATCCGCTGCCGGCGCCGCTGGACGGCGTGACGCCGCAGCAACTGCGCGAGCTGGCCCTCTACGCCGCTCGCTTTCACGTCGCATTCATTCCCGAACAGCAGTCGTTCGCGCACATGCACAACACCCTCAAGGTCGAGCGCTACGCGCAGGATGCCGAGCTGCCGCATGGATTTTTGCTGGCGCCCAACGTGCCGGATTCGTTGGCATACGTCGCGCGCCTGATCGGGCAGGAGCTCGCAGCCGTTCCACATCCGCCGTTCTTTCACGTGGGCTCGGATGAAACGTCCACGCTGGGAGCCGGGCGCACGCGGGACTACGTGGCGAGCGTTGGACGCTCGCAAGCCTATGCCGATCACATCGTGGCCATGGACCGCTTGATCGCGCCATCGGGAGCGCGCACGATGATCTGGGACGACGGCATCGAGAACGATCCTTCGATCATGAAGCTGATTCCCAAGCGCGTCGTGGTCGTGAATTGGCACTACGGCGCCCAAAAGTCGTTTGCACCGTACATCGATCTGGTGGCCGGCGGCGGATTCGAGCAGATGGTGGCACCGGGGGCCAACAATTGGAATCAAATCTTTCCCAACGTGAACGCGGCGCTTGCCAACGAAGACCTGTTTATCACCCAAGGCAAAGCGGCGCGCGTACTCGGCTTATTCCAAACGGTGTGGCACGACGACGGCGAGTCGCTCTTTGAGGCCACGTGGTACCCGGTAATCTACGCTGCGGCCTCAGCCTGGGAGAGCAGGCGAGTAGATCCGCAGCGTTTTCGCGCCGACTTTCCGGTCGCGTTTTTCGGCAGCGACGATTCGCGCTTTGGTACCGACGTCGATAAGCTGGCCGACGCGCTGGCTCGTCTGGAAGCCCCTTCCAACGGTCTCGATTCCACCGACTACCTGATGTGGGCCGACCCGTTCGATGCGTCGATCGCCGCGCTAATGTCCAAGGTAGACCTGAGCGCCGTGCGCCTGGAAAGCGAGGCCGTGCAAGAACATCTGCTGGCCGTGCATCCGCCGCTGCATGCGAATGCCGCGGACGTGATGTTCTTGGCAGCGCGCAAATACGATGCCATCGGCCGAAAGTTCCAGATCGCGCAGGAAGTGCGCGACTATTACGCGGATGCGCTGGCAAATGCGGGTAAGCCGCACTCACCGACGACGCGCGATCTCTTCTGGGTGAAGTATTGGTTGTGGGAGCTGCGCGACGACTACACCGAGTTGCTGCCGCTCTACGAGCGCGCGTGGCTGTACGAGGATCGGCAGTCGCACCTGGAGAGCAATCTCGAGCGCTACCACCTTGCGGCGCAAAGCGCGATCGAGCGCGCAGACGCGGTTGACCGGGCAACCTACGAAGACTACGTGCCGGGTAAGACGTTGCCGCCGCTCGACGCCCTGATCCACCCGCAGGCGGCACCGTGATCGTCGTTGCGGTGCTGGCCGTATTCTTCATATTTGCGCTGCTGATGTACTTGCGGCGCATGCCGGCGCTGCTCGCCGTCCCGCTGATGGCGGTTACGATGGCGGCTGTTTCCGGCGTGGGGCCGGCCGATATCGCCAATACGGTCGTGGTCGCCGGTTCGCTAAAGCTGGCGCCGTTCTACGTTGCGGTGATCTTCGGCGCGCTGCTCGGCCGCGTCACGCTCGATACCGGGATCGCGCGCGCGCTGGTCAATTTGGCCGCCGAATACGGTGGTGAGAATCCGCTCGCACTTGCCTTGGTGCTGAGCGTCGTCGTCGCGCTGCTCTTCGTCTCTCTCTCGGGCTTGGGCGCGATCATCATGGTGGGTTCTATCGTCCTGCCGATCATGATGACGACGGGCGTCCCGCGCAAAGTGGCCGCGCCGCTCTTTCTCATGGCCTTTGCCTTGGGCTACATCTTCAGTCCCGCGCTGTGGACGTTCTACACCAAGATCTTCGGCGTGGATCAGCGCCAGCTGCTCGGATACGCGGTGGTGTTGGCGGCGATCGACGCGCTCGCGCTGCTGATCTTTGCCGTGGTTGCGATGCGGCACGAACGCGGATACGCGACCTGGGCGGTAGCCGCCGAGCGTTCCGACGAGCCGCGGGTCGGCTGGTGGGCGCTGATCACGCCTATCCTTCCGATCGTGCTGTACTTCGTGTTTCATTTGGACGCGATTCCGGCATTCGCGCTTTCGGCGATTTACGGCGCGTTGGCTACCCGGCCCGCAAACGCCGTAAACGTATTGGTCGCCGCCGTCATTCGCGGGGTGGAAGACGTCGCTCCGGCAGTCGTATTGTTCATCGGAATCGGCATGTTGCTGGCGCTTACCCAACTGCCGCATTTCGAAGCTGCGCTGCGGCCGCTGGTGAGCGGGCGCTGGGTGCACAACCCGGTTGCATTCATCGTCATATTTGGGTTGCTCAGCCCGCTGGCGCTGTACCGCGGGCCGCTAAACCCGTTCGGCGTCGGGATTGCGATCTTTACGGTGCTGCTCGCTTCGGGCGCGCTTCCACCGGTGGTGATCGTGGCAGCGATCATGGCAGTGGTGCAGGTGCAAAACGTTTGCGATCCCACCAACACGCAAAACGTATGGGTGGCAAATTTTACCGGCACGCCGACCGACGAGATTACCAAACGTACGCTCCCGTACCAGGTGGCGGTCGCAACGTTAGCCTGTGCGGCCATCGTGGCGGCACCGGCGTTGACCGGTTCGTCGCCGTTCGCCTTGCAGATAGCACCGGCGCTTGCGCAGACGTTGCCGTCGCCGGGGCTCTTTACGCCGGCGACCGCCGCCAACCGGGTGGTGGTCGACGACGATGGAAGCGCGCTTGGCCGAGCAGGCGCCGATGAGATCGCGCGAGCGTTCAACGCCGGCGGCACTGTACGCGCGCTGCGCCAACACCTCGATCCAACGCGCGCCGACTGCGCCGCCAAATGGTACGCGGCGTATCTGCAGGTTAGCTCGACGACCTTCGCACTGCGCGAAGGAACCGATCTCGACATCGGCGTCGAGTTGAGCGACTGCGGCGGCTGGCAAGCCGGCGAGTGGCACGACCACGCGATCTTTGCGACGCCGACTCCCGACGATGCACGGTCCTTGGCAATGCAAGGCTTCGAACGGTTGCAGCAGTGGGCCGCCGCTCATCCCCAGGCGGCTGCGCACCTGTGGAAGGACGGGCTGGCCTATGCTGCCGGCGATCCGCCGACGTACTACTATGCGCTGTTCAAGACCGGCGATGGATACATGCGCGCTTTCGTTCGGGCCGGAGGGCCGGCATTTGACGCCGGCTTGCGGACGAACGACATCGTCGACAAGCTCGACGGAAAGTTCTGGTGGGAGTATGGGACGTACCAAACCCAAGAGCGCGCCTACGATGGCCGGCCGCACAGCTTTGAGGTGGAGCGGGCCGGCCGTACGCTCGACGTTCAACTCGGCGCGCCGTTCGTAGCACCATCGCCGCCGGCAGCGGCACCGCGCTGAGGTTTTTTTGATGTGGCAGTCTCTGCACTGTCTTGACTTTGCCGATAGTGCGAGGTAGGCTTCGTTATACCTAAGGTTTTAGGTGAATGGAGTCGGATGCCCCGTAAGCCATCGCAAACGCTCACCGAAGCCGAGCAGCGCCTCATGGAGGTGCTCTGGAAGCACAAGCGTGCAACGGTTGCCCAGGTGCTGGAACAACTGCCCGAGGGCGAACGGCCGGCTTTCAATACGGTGCAGACGTTGCTGCGTATCTTGGAGCAGAAGGGCTATTTGCGGCACGAAGAAGCGGGCCGCGCCTTCGTTTATTATCCTCTCGTCGGACGCGTCGAGGCGACGCGTGCGGCCGTCAAGCAATTGCTGGAGCGCTTCTTCGACAACTCCGCCGAGCTGCTCACCGTCAGGCTTCTCGAGGACGAGCAGTTGAGCGAAGCGGAGTTGGAGCGGTTGCGCTTGTTGATCGAGGAGGCCAAGTCCCGATGAGCCCGCTGCAACATCTTTTCTGGGCGATCCTCAACTCGCTTTGGCAGAGCGCCGCGCTCGCCGGCATCGTCTTCGTGCTCCTGCGTATTTGGCGCTCCACGGCCGCTCAGCGCTACGTGGTATGGGGGGCGGTGCTGTTTGTTTGCGCGATGCTGCCGCTGGTCGACCTCGCGCTGCCGGCGCGCACGTTCTCGGTTGCTCGGCCGCCGGCGCATCACGCTACGTTGCCCACTACATTTATACTGCGCGATGCGCCGATATTGCGCGAGGCGCCGTCAACGCCGCACAAGCGCCTGCCGCCCGCGAATCAGCGAGAAGTGCAGGTATTCGCGCAGGTAGCGGCGCGCGATACTGTTCCGGCACCGCCCTCGGCGCCGCTGCTCCCCATCGCCGATCGCTTTACCCAGGAGCGCGGTGCTGCGCTGTTCGTAGCACTGTGGGCCGCGGGTGCGTTCCTCTTCCTGCTGCGCCTGCTCATGGGCTATGCGCTTTTGCGCAATGCCAAACGCGCACTGGTCTATCGCGAACTCGACCCGGCGGAGCGCGATCGATTGCGCACGCTAACCCATCGCCCGGTGCAAATCGGCCTATCGGAGACGATCGGCGAACCGTGCGTCATCGGCTTCCTGCACCCGGTCGTCTCCCTGCCGCTGGCCATCTCGCAGAACCTTCACGCCGCCGATCTCGCGCGGGTGATGCGGCACGAATGCGCGCACGTCAGCCGCTGGGACGATTACGGTAATTTGTGTCAGCATCTCATTACCGCGCTGTTCTGGTTCAACCCGATCGTTCACTTAGTTTCTCGTGCACTCGACATCGATCGCGAGATCGCGTGCGACGACGCGGTCGCTTCGGCCGAGAACGACCGGATCGAGTTTGCGAAGTGTCTGTATCAGATAGCCCGCGACGCCCGCAAACAGCGGTGGCTTCCGGCGGCCGGCTTTGCCCGGGGTCGCAGCCAGATCGTGCTGCGGATCGCCCAGCTACTCGATCGCAACCACCGGGCGTCGAGCAACCTCGATGCCTGGGCGAAGTTTGCCGCCGCTACGATCGTGATCGCCGCGGTTCCCTTCGGCTACACGCAAATCGCGGCGCTGGCGGATCCGGTCGCCCCGGTCGCGCAAACTGCGCGCACAACGCACGCGGCGCCGACGGCAACGATCGTCAAAATTGCATCGTCGACGCCGTTGGTCGGAAAAATTACGTGGTCGGCCCCATCGGTCGAGAACGTTGCTCCCTCGACCGTGAGCGCGGCGAATCGTTCCGGTGCCGTGCGCGCACCGGTTGCGCCGGTTGCGCCCCATCAGTTGACGCGGATGCAGGCGCCGGTTCGCCCCAAGGCGGCAACCGAGATCTACGTCGTTACCTCCGATGAGTTGCCGGCGAATTTCGAGCGCGTGCACGCGTATCGGCACGAGCTGCAGATGCGCGTCGAGCGCCAGCTGCATACTCGGGTCTCGGTGCAACAAACGGAGGAGCTGCAGCAAGAGAGTGCCGAGATCGCCGAAACCGCCGACGCTGCGGCAATGAAGGCGCAAGCGGCGACCGCGCCGGCCGCCATCGCGCAGGTTGCTCCGGAGTTGCGCATGCACGGCATCATGATCGCGCCGCGCGAACGCGGCGATGGCGCGATGATGTCGCCGGACCCGGACGATTTCCTGATGGCGCTGCACGATGCAGGCTTTAAGGGCCTGTCGGTTGACGATCTGATCGCAATCCGCAATGCCGGCGTCACCGCGTCGTTGATTCGCTCCCTGCGCGCGGCCGGGTGGACCCCGATACCGGCGAAGGTGCTGATAAAGATTGCCGACGCCGGCGTGGACGCGAGCTACCTAGCGGAAGCGCGCGCGGCCGGCTTCTCCAACGCCTCGATCGACGACATCATCGCGCTACGCAACGCCGGTGTCTCCGGAGAGTTCATGCAGGCGCTGGCGGCGGAGCGGCTGTTGCCGATGTCGACGCAGGAGATCGTGAAGCTGGCCAACGCCGGAGTCGACGCCAGGTTCGTCGTCGGCGTTCGCGCGGCGGGTTACACGAATCTCAACACCGACGATTTGGTCCGTTTGCGCGATGCCGGAATGGACTCCGGCTATCTCTTGGGACTACGAAAGCTGGGCTATAGCAACGTCGATGTAAGTCACTTGATCGAGATGCTCAATGCCGGAGTGACGCTCGAATACATTCAACGGATCAACGCAAGCCACGTCGGCGGCTCGCGATTGGTGCCGGTAGACGACCTAATTAAGCTACGTAACGCCGGAGTGTAGACTTCATGCCGAGCCGGAAGGTGGCGCACACCGGTGCGCCCTGGTTAGTTATTGCCCTGACGTTGCTCGCCGGTGCACCGGCGACAGCAAACGAAAGCGCTGCGCCGCCGTCGAGCGGCACCTGGAGCATCTCGTCCTCGGGCCCCGCCGGACAGGTGGATTTTGGAATCGCCGCGCGCACCGAGCACAGCGACTGGGAAGAGCGCGCGACGCAGCCGATCGCCAATCTGCGCGGGCTCTCGTTGGCGCAGCTCGCTGGAAGCGGCCAGAAGGTGCACTTCGTAGTGGTGCGCGACCCGGGCACGTTCGATTGCGTCGGCTGGGCGGCGCGCGGTAGCGGCGCCGGCACCTTTACCTATGCTGCCAGCGCGCAATTCGTATCCGAGCTGGAGAGCCGCGGCATGGCGGCACCGACGCCGATGCAGCAGTTCGAGCTGATGATCGACGACATTTCCCTCGCGTACGTTGACGAGCTGCGGCGGGCCGGCTATGAACCGACGACCGACGGGCTGATCGAAATGGCCGATCATGGCGTCACCCGCAACTACGTCGAGACGGTCAGTGCAGCCGGCTATCGTCCCGGTTCGATCGACGAGCTGATCGGCATGCGCGACCACGGCGTAACTCCCGAGTACCTGGTTGCGCTGCGAAGCGCCGGCCTCAACGCGACGCTGAACCAGGCGATCGAGATGCGCGACCACGGCGTCTCTGCGGATTTCGCCAAAGGGGTTCGTCAGCTCGGCTACAGCCCCACCGTGGAGCAACTGATTGCGCTGCGCGATCATGGAGTGAACCTGGAGTACATCCGTCATGTACGACAGGCCGGCTATCGCCCGTCGCTCGAGGATCTCATCCGCATGCGGGACGCCGGAATTTAGCGATGCGAGCGATTGGGCAATTCGCTGCGGCCCTTGCCGTAGCGCTCCTTCAACCCGTGGCGGCAGCGGCCGAGGACACCGGTAAGGGCTTCACGATCTCCGCCGTTGCCGTCGAGACTCCGCCAAAGATCGACGGAACGCTCGACGATCCGGCGTGGAAGCAGGCCGCGCACGTGCAGCTCCTCTGGGATTCGTCGTATCGAAAGGTGGCTTCCGAAGCGACCGACGTGTACGTGCTCAACGACAGCAAGTACGTCTACGTTGCGTTCGTGGTGAAGCAGAGCGAGCCGATAACCGCATCGCAGCACACCAACGATCAACCGCTGGGCACCGACGACGTCGTGCGAGTCTTTTTCTGGCCGGGTGGAGATCAAGGCTTCGAGTACATGTTCGCTGCCAACCCCATCGGCACGCGCTACTCGTATTCGGGAGAGAACGCGGCCTACTCGCCCGCCTGGGAAGCTGTGGCAAGGCGTACGCCCGACGGCTACATCGTCACCGACCGCATTCCGCTCAACGTGATGCGCGGCGACGGCCGCTCTACCTGGCGCCTTCAATTCGACCGCCGCATTCTGGTCAACAACCAAATGCTGGTTTGGGCGCACGATCCGGCGATGAGTTCCGATGATTCCGCCGTCTACACCGGCTACTTGCAAGGAATGAAGATCGCCGGCACCGTCGCGCGGACCAGGCCGCGGGCAAACCTCTACGTGCTCGGCGAAAAGGCTTCGCCGGCGATCGGCGGATCGACGTCGCGCGTCGGTGCGGATATTGCTATTCCGATCACCCAAACGTCGTCGTTCTTGGCCACCTTCCATCCCGACTATTCGAACGTCGAGCTGGATCAGCAGACGATCGCGCCGACCGCCTTTCCGCGGCGCTATCAAGAGGTGCGGCCGTTCTTCACCCAAGGTGCAAACTTCTATAGCCAGTTCAACTGCAACGACTGCGTCAATTGGCCGCTTCTCTACACCCCGAATATCCCGACGCCGCGCGAGGGCTACGCTGTCGAAGGCGTGCAAGGTCACTACAACTTCGGCGCCTTCGACTCGATCTCGGACGGGCGCACCGATCTGGCGCAAGCAATGCAATATGCCAGTCCGAGCCGTAATTTCTATGGCTTGTTCGAGCGGGTTGCGGTCAACGAGCCCGGCATCCGCGATGACGCGACCTATTTTCAGGCCATCGTCGGCAACGCGCACAACTTCAACGTGTACGCGACGGTGGGTAACGAACAAGGGACCCTCGTGACAAATCCCGACGAGGGTCAGTACCGCGAATACGGGCTCAACTTTTTCACACCGAAGAACGGCATCTTTGCCGCCTACCACGACGTCGGATCGCAGTATGCGCCGCTCGACTCCTTCTTCCAGATCAACGACGTCAAGGGGCCGACCGTCTTCGTCTATCAAGAAGTGGACTTCGGGCCAAAGAGCTTCATTCAAAACTTCACCGTATCGCAAGACATCCAGCAGATGCACAACCACCTCGGTCAGCTCAACGACACCAACGATAGCTCGAGCATCACCGTCAATACACGCAATCTCTTTACGCTCTCGGCGGTGACCGGATCGAATTACCTGCGCTTTCCCGGCGAACCGGGCGGAGTGGCCAACCAGAACGGCGCGGGCCTCACCTACGGTGGCAATACGTCTGCGCCGAGTTACTTCACCTACAACGTCGGAAACTTCGGCGCCGGCTACGTGCACGCCGGCAGCCACGTGGCCAGCTTCAAGATCGGCAAACGCGGTACGCTGGCGTTGGAAGCCGACAACACCTTGCAAATCATGAACGACCCGCACGTCTGCACGACGGTGACCGACGTTAACGGGAACTCGTTGCATTACGGCCTGCCGAGCACGTGCCGCTTCGAGCAATGGCTCGAACGCGTAAGCTACGCGTTTCAGATCTCGCCCGGGTCGTCGCTGGCCATCGGGGTGCGCCGCATCATCGGCGTCGGGCCGGTCTTTTTCTCGACCCCACAGTTTACCGACGCTTCGAACGTGTCGGTCGCATACTACCGCCGCCTGGGCCACGGAGAGTTGTACGTCGTCTACGGCGATCCCAACGCGTTGTCGACGACGCCCGCGTTGATTGCGAAGTTCATCTTCTATGCGGGAGCGCAAAAGGGAACCTAGCGAGGTTCCCCTTGGAGTGGGAACGCGCACGGCCGCGTCGTAAGGAGCGGCCATGAGCAAGCTCGACCCCGCCCTGGCGTCGTATGTTGATGCGCACGCCGACGAATACTTGGCGACGCTCTCGTCGTTGATCGCCCTGCCCTCGGTCTCGGCCGATCCCGCCCACAACGCGGACACGCGCCGCTGCTGCGAAGAATTGGTGCGGCGAATGACCGCGATCGGCATGCACGCGCAGGCGCTGGAGACGAACGGAAACCCGATCGCCTATGGTGAGTGGCTGCACGCGCCCGGCAAACCGACGGTTTTGGTTTACGGTCATTACGACGTGCAACCGGTCGACCCGCTGGAGCTTTGGCAGAGCCCGCCGTTCGAAGGGACGGTGCGCGACGGCAAGATCTACGGACGCGGCGCGGTCGATGACAAGGGACAGGTCGCAATGCACTTGGCGGCGATCGAAACGCATTTGCGCGAGCGCGGCCGGCTGCCGGTCAACGTCAAGGTCGTCATCGAAGGCGAGGAGGAGATCGGCTCGCCCAGCTTCGAGCACGCGCTGGCGACGCACAGCGATCGATTCAAAGCCGACCTCGCCATCATCTCCGACACTGCGGTGTTCGACGAAGAAATTCCATCCTTGACGGCCTCGATTCGCGGCTTGGTGCACTGGGACGTGACCGTGCACGGTCCGACCGACGACTTGCACTCGGGTACCTTTGGCGGCATCGTGCGCAATCCGATCGAAGCGCTGTGCGACATCGTCGCCGAGTTGAAGGACGCCGACGGTCGCGTCGCCGTGCCGGGTTTCTACGACGGCGTCGACGACCTTGCGCCCAGTGCGCTCACCGAGCTGCGCTCGTTGCCGTTCGACGAAGAGATCGAAGCGCGCAAGATCGGTGTCGAGGTGCTCGCCGGCGAAAGCGGCCGGCTGCCGCTGGAGCGGATGTGGTTTCGACCGACGCTGGAATGCAACGGAATCTGGGGCGGCTATCAGGGTCCGGGAAGCAAGACGATCATACCGAGCTGGGCCAAAGCCAAGATCTCGGCGCGCCTGGTCGGGGAGCAAGATCCAGCCCGGATCAAACGCGCTGTGTCCGACTTCATTCGCGAAGTCGCGCCGTCCGGCGTTCGCGTCAAGGTTGAATCGGGCAGCGACATTCGCGCAGTGATCATTTCGCGCGAGCATCCGGTAATCGGGGCCGCGGCGCGGGCGATGGAAGCCGGCTTCGGTAAGCCGCCGGTTTTTATCGGTACCGGCGGTACGATCGGTCCGGTCGCATCGTTCGATCGCGTCCTCAAGCTGCCGCAAGTGCTGATCGGCGTCGGTCTCCCCGACGATCATATCCACGCGCCGAACGAGAAGTTCAACCTGCGCCAGTTCTACGGTGGCATCAAAACGATGACCCATCTCTACGACGAGCTTGCTGCACTATAGCCAGTACGACTAGGCCGCCTGGTGTCTGATTCGACCCAACGCTTTAGCGAGCGCGCCGGCGCCTACGCGGCGCATCGTCCCGGCTACGCGCCCGAAGTAATCGACGCAATGCTCGCGGGATTGGGCGACCCGGGTGCGCTGATCGCCGCCGACGTCGGGGCCGGAACCGGAATATCGGCGCGCGCGCTGGCCGATCGTGGCCTGCAGGTGATCGCGCTCGAGCCGAACGCCGCCATGCGCGCGGCGGCGCAGCCGCACCCGCGAATCGAGTGGCGCGAAGCGACTGCGCTGGCGACGGGACTGCCGGATAAGAGCGTCGACCTGGCCGCGGCGTTTCAAGCGTTTCATTGGTTTGCCAATGCCGAGGCCATGCAAGAGCTCGCGCGAATAGCGCGCCGGCGCGTAGCGATCGCCCAATACGAACGCGACGAGCGCGACCCAGTGACCCGCACGCTGTCGGAGCTGTACCGGCGCTATGCGACCGACGACACCGAAGCGCGGCGGCTTGCCGCGCTGGAGACCTTCGCTGCTTTTCCCGGCGCGCAGGTGCGCCGCGCAACGTTCTATTGGGAGCAATCGCTGGATCTGCGCGAGCTGCTCGGCACGATCGCGTCGGCTTCCTATTTGCCGCGCGAAGGAACGCCGTCGGAGAACCTGCGAGCGGACGCGTGCGCGCTCTTCGCAGCGAACCAGCACGACGGCCGGCTGACGATTGCGCGGCAGACCTTCGTGGCGTGTGCCGACCTGTGATCCCTGCGCAAAAGCTGCGGCTCGGCATCGACGTCGGCGGGACCTTTACCGACGTCGTGGCCGTCGACGCCGCCACGCGCCGGCTGGTAGCATCGATAAAAGTGCCGACGACGCACGACGCTCCGGAAGGCGTGGCCGGCGGAATCATCGAGGGAGTGCAACGGCTGTTAGCGCGCACCTCCGTGCGCTCGGACGACGTTGCGTTTATCGCGCATTCGACGACGCAGGCGACCAACGCGCTGCTCGAAGGGGACGTCGCAGCGGTTGGCGTGGTCGGATTGGTCAACACAAATGCCTGGATCGCTCGACCGCAAATGCGAATTGCTCCGATGCCGCTGGCGCCGGGCACGCTGTTTGCGCCGCAAACGGTCTTCGCGCGGGTCGGCGACCGGCGTAACGTGCAGTCGGCGATCGACGCGCTCGCTGCGGCCGGCGTTACCGCGGTCGCAACGACGCAGGCATTCGGTGTCGACCATCCCCGCGACGAGGAACACGCGGCCGCCTACGCACGCGAGCTGGGATTGCCGGCGACCAGTGGGCACGACGTGTCGTCGGCGTACGGGTTGCGAGCGCGCACGCGCACGGTCGCGCTCAACGCTGCGATTCTGCCGACGATGCTGCGCACCGCCCACATGACCGCGCAAGCGGTTGCCAAGGCCTCGATCGCAGCTCCGCTGATGATCATGCGCTCCGACGGCGGCGTCATGGACGTTCGCGAAGTCGAGCGGCGCCCAATTATGACGCTGCTCTCGGGACCCGCCGCCGGCGTCGCCGGTGCGCTGCTCTACGAGAACGTCACCGACGGCATTTTCATTGAGGTCGGCGGGACGTCCAGCGACTGCTCGGCGATCCGCGCCGGCATGCCGCAGATGCGATCGGCGCGCGTCGGCGGTCATCGCACGATGCTGCGCACGCTCGACGTGCGAACG